>NZ_JBSFNN010000037.1:0-64221 GCF_053587115.1 Streptomyces sp. NPDC003697 | reverse complement strand
CCGGCAGTGCCCTGTCTTCTCGGCCAGCGTGCCGCCTCGCACGTAGTCCATGACGAAGTACGGCCGGTCGTCCTGGAGCGCCGTGTAAGCCTCGTCTCACCTGCGGCAAAGCCCCCGTATGCGCCCTCCTCGGGGGGACCGGCGGCCGTATTGTCTAAGCGTCGAACGCCCCCGGGCTCCGTCCGCCGCCCGACCGCCGCCCGCCGCCGAGCCCCTCTGGGCCGCCGCATTGGACTGCCTCTTGTGAAGGAGCCCTCATGACCGCGCCCGTCGTCCACTCGCTGCGCGAACAGATCCGCGAGCACATCGTGGAGGGGATCGTCAGCGGGCGCTGGAAGCCGGGCGAGCGGATCGTCGAGCGCCGGATCGCGACCGAGCTGGAGGTCAGCCAGACGCCGGTGCGCGAGGCACTGCGCGAGCTGGAGTCGCTGCGGCTGATCGAGTCGGCGCCCAACAAGGGCGTGCGGGTGCGGAACCTGTCCGCGGCCGACCTGGAGGAGAGCTACCCGGTCCGGGCGGGCCTGGAGGCGATCGCCGCGGAACTCGCCGCCGAGGGGCTGGCGGATGACTGCTCCGCCCTGGAGCCGCACGTGGCGGCGTTGTACGAGGCCGACCGCAACGCGGACGGGACGGCCCAGGTGCGGCACACGGTGGCCTTCCACCGCGAGATGGTCCGCGCGGCCGGCAACTCGGTGCTGCTGCACACCTGGGAGGGCCTGGGCATCGAGGTGTTCACGGCGCTGTCGATCCGCTGGCTGGGCACGGTGCAGCAGTCGTACGCCGAGGAGCACCAGGAGCTGGTGGAGGCGTTCAAGCGGCGGGATCCGCGGATCGCCGAGCTGGTGAAGTCGCACGTGCTGGGCTGCGCGCCGAGGGCTTGACCGGCCCCTGCGGGCGGACCCTACGGGCGGGCGCCCCCGACGCGCCCCCTGCGCTGCGTCCGGGCTCCTCCCCGTATCGGCGGACGGCCATCAGAGGGTCGCGCGCGCCTGGAACTACTCCTTCCGGGCTCGGACACCAGAGCGAGCCCCCGCTCATACGCCGCTGCGACCTGCGAAAAGTCCGGTTGTTCACGACACTCGGTGCCCTCACCGAAGACACCCCGTGCCGACTTTCTCGAGATCGACAAGTTTCGCCCCGGTTTCCTTTGATCGATCATCGATCAGGGAGTTACAGTCACCGACGGGCTCCCACCGGAGCCTCATGCCCTGTCCTGCCAAAGACCAAGGGCAACCCCGAACCCTTGACGATGAGGGAACCCCCTTCGACTGAGGAAGGCGGCGACATGACCGACCCCAACGCCATCCAGCCGAGCGAGCTCGACCAGCTCCCGGACCGCGACCCGGAGGAGACCGCCGAATGGCAGGCCTCCCTGGACGCCGTCGCCAAGGCGGCCGGGCCGCACCGTGCCGCGTACCTGATGCGCCGCACGCTGGAGCGCGCCGAGGGCAACGGCGTCGCCCTGCCGAAGCTGCTCGAGACGGACTACGTCAACTCCATCCCCACCTCCGCCGAGCCGGCCGTGCCCGGTGACGAGGAGATGGAGCAGCGGATCACCGCGTGGAACCGCTGGAACGCGGCCGCGATGGTGACCCGTGGCAGCAAGTACGGCGTCGGCGGCCACATCGCCACCTTCGCCTCCGCGGCCTGGCTGTACGAGACCGGCTTCAACCACTTCTTCAGGGGGAAGGAGGGCGACGGCTCCGGCGACCAGCTGTACATCCAGGGCCACGCCTCCCCGGGCATCTACGCCCGCGCCTTCCTCGACGGCCGGCTGACCGAGCAGCAGCTCGACAACTTCCGCCGGGAGGCGGGCGGCAACGGCCTGCCCTCCTACCCGCACCCGCGCCGCCTGCCCTGGCTGTGGGAGTTCCCGACCGTCTCCATGGGCCTCGGCCCACTGTCGGCGATCTACCAGGCGCGCTTCAACCGCTACCTCACCCACCGCGGCATCAAGGACGTCTCCGCCTCGCACGTGTGGGCGTTCCTCGGCGACGGCGAGATGGACGAGCCGGAGGCGACGGCTGCGCTCGGGCTCGCCGCCCGCGAGGAGCTGGACAACCTCACCTTCGTCATCAACTGCAACCTGCAGCGCCTCGACGGCCCGGTCCGCGCCAACTTCAAGATCGTGCAGGAGCTGGAGGCTCAGTTCCGCGGCGCCGGCTGGAACGTCGTCAAAACCCTGTGGGGCTCGGCCTGGGACGAGCTGTTCGCCCTCGACACCAGCGGCGCGCTCGTCCGCCGTCTGCGCGAGGTGCCGGACGCCCAGATCCAGACGTACCAGACCCGCGGCGCCGCCTATATCCGCGAGGACTTCTTCGGCAAGGACGCGGCGCTCGCCGAGATGGCGAAGCTGCTGAGCGACGACAAGATCCTCGACTGCTTCCACTTCTCCCGCGGCGGTCACGAGCCGCGCAAGGTGTACGCCGCCTACCAGGCCGCCCTGGAGCACAAGGGCGCCCCGACGGTCATCCTGGCCCAGACGGTCAAGGGCCACACCCTCGGCGAGGGCTTCGCGTCGAAGAACGCCAACCACCAGATGAAGAAGCTGACGGTGGACGAGTTCAAGGCGATGCGCGACCGGCTCGGCCTGCCGATCAGGGACAGCGACTTCGTCGACGGCGTGGTCCCCTACGGCCACCCGGGCGCCGACTCCCCCGAGGTGCGCTACCTGCAGGAGCGCCGCGCGGCCCTCGGCGGTCTCGCCCCGGCCCGCCGCGTGCACCCCGTCGCGCCGCTGCCCGCGCCCGCCGACAAGGCGTTCGCCGCCTTCGACAAGGGCTCCGGCTCGCAGAACGTGGCGACCACCATGGCCTTCGTCCGCCTCGTCAAGGACCTGGTCCGCGACAAGGAGACCGGCAGGCGCTGGGTGCCGATCGTCCCGGACGAGGCCCGCACCTTCGGTATGGAGTCGCTGTTCCCGTCGCTCGGCATCTACTCGCCCAAGGGCCAGACGTACGAGCCGGTCGACCGCGACCAGCTGATGTACTACAAGGAGGCCAGGAACGGCCAGATCCTCAACGAGGGGATCACCGAGGCCGGTTCGATGGCCGACTTCATCGCCGCCTCGTCGTCGTACGCGACGCACGGCGAGCCGATGATCCCGTTCTACATCTTCTACTCGATGTTCGGCTGGCAGCGCACGGCCGACCAGATGTGGCAGCTCGGCGACCAGCTCGGCCGCGGCTTCCTCGTCGGCGCGACGGCCGGCCGCACCACGCTGACCGGTGAGGGCCTCCAGCACGCCGACGGCCACTCCCCCGCCATCGCCGCGACCAACCCGGCCGCGCTGACGTACGACCCGGCCTTCGCGTACGAGATCGCGGTCATCGTCAGGGACGGTCTGCGCCGCATGTACGGCGAGGCGGCGCAGGGCGAGGACCCGAACGTCTTCTACTACCTCACCGTCTACAACGAGCCGCTGCCGCAGCCGGCGAAGCCGTCGGTCGCCGGTATCGACGAGGGCATCGTCAAGGGCCTGTACCGCTTCAACACGGCGGAGTCGGCGGGCCTGAACGCGCCGGCGAACGCCCCGCGGATCCAGCTGCTGGGCTCCGGCACGGCGATCCACTGGGCGCTCGACGCGCAGCGGCTGCTCGCCGAGGAGTGGGGCGTGGCCGCGGACGTGTGGTCGGCGACGTCCTGGAGCGAGCTGCGCCGGGACGCCATGGATGCGGACGCGGCGCTGCTGCGCGGCGAGGAGCGGGTGCCGTTCGTGCGCCGGGCGCTGCAGGGCGCCGAGGGTCCGGTCCTCGCGGTCTCCGACTACATGCGCCAGGTCCCGGACCAGATCGCCCAGTGGGTGGACCAGGACTACTCGTCCCTGGGCGCCGACGGCTTCGGCCTGTCGGACACCCGTGAGGCCGCCCGCCGGCACTTCGGCGTCGACGCGCAGTCGATCGTCGTCGCGGCGCTGGCCCAGCTCGCCCGGCGCGGCGAGGTGAAGGCCTCGGCGGTCAAGGAGGCCCGGGAGAAGTACGGCCTGTAAGGGCCCGCGGGCAGGAGGGAAGGGGCACGGTCACGGCCGTGCCCCTTCGCCGTGTCCGGCCTCGGTCGTGGTCGTCCCCGGTCTCGGCGTCAGTGGCCGGCGGCATCATGAACCCATGCGTGCTGCCCGTCTGATCAAAATGGTGCTGCTGCTCCAGTCCCGCCCTTCCATGACCGCCGCCGAGCTCGCCCGTGAGCTGGAGGTGTCCGAGCGGACCGTCACGCGGGACGCGCAGGCGCTGTCGGAGGCGGGTGTTCCGTTGTACGCCGACCGCGGGCGGACCGGCGGTTACCGGCTCGTCGGCGGGTATCGGACACGGCTGACCGGGCTGGGCCGCGACGAGGCCGAGGCGCTGTTCCTCAGCGGCGTCCCGGGGGCGCTGCGGGAGATGGGGCTGGAGGACGCCGCCTCCGCCGCCCGGCTGAAGGTGTCGGCGGCACTGACGCCCTCGCTGCGGGACGCCTCACGCACGGCGGCGCAGCGGTTCCACCTGGACGCGCCCACCTGGTTCCGCGAGCCGGAGACCCCCGGGCTGCTGCCCGCGGTCGCGGACGGGGTGTGGGACGACCGGCGGATCACCGCCCGCTACCGGCGCGGGGACGGCGAGGTCGTGCGGGAGCTGGAGCCGTACGGGCTCGTGCTCAAGGCGGGCGTCTGGTACCTGTGCGCCCGGGCGGTGGAGCACGGCTCCTTCCGGGTGTACCGGATCGACCGCTTCACCGCCGTCGACGCCGGTGAGGAGCGGTTCGAGCGGGTCACCGGCTTCGATCTGCCCGCCTTCTGGGAGGAGCGTGCGGAGCAGTTCGCGCGCTCCCTGCTGCGGGCCGAGGTCGTGGTGCGGCTGTCGGAGGCGGGTGTGCGTGGACTGCCGCACGCCGTCGCCCCGCCGACGGCCCGGCAGGCACTGGAGACGGCCGGCGCCCCGGACGCGGACGGGTGGGTGACGGTCACCCTGCCGGTGGAGTCCGAGGAGGTCGCGCACGGCCAGCTGACGGCGCTCGGTCCGGAGGCCGAGGTACTGGCTCCCGAGACGCTGCGCGCGCGTTTCGCCCGGGACGCGGTGCGGCTGGCCGCCCTCTACCGCGCGTGAGACGGAAGGTGCGGCGGCTGCCGGGCCACCGGCCGCCGGCGGCCGGTGGCGCCCACCGGCCGACCGGGGCGGCACCGCGGGTGCGGCCCCGCGTCGGCGCCGGACGCCGATCCCGCTGGCCCCGCCGCACCCGGACGCGGACCGCACTCCGCCGGAACGCCCGACCCGCCGCTCGCGTGGCATCCGAGGGGCCCCGCGCCCCGACGCCCCGCACGCGCCACTCCGGGGGGCGCGCCCGCGGCCGCGCTCCACCGGCGCGGGCTCCGTCACCGTCGTCGCGCGTGCCCGTTGCGCGTTCGGCCCTGGCCCACCCCGTCCGGGCACTCCACGTGCGTCGCCCGGCGTGAGGGCCGATGCTTGACCCGTGATGGACGAGACCGACTTCTGGGAGCTGATCGACGCCAGCCGGGACGCCGCCGACGGCGACCCCGAGGAGCAGGCCGACCTGCTGGTCGAGCGGCTGCTCGTCCTGGACCCCGAGCAGGTCCTGGACTTCGCCCGTCATTTCGAGGCCCGCTACAACCGCGCCTACCGCTGGGACCTGTGGGGCGCCGCCTGGGTCCTCCTCGACGGCGCCAGCGACGACGCCTTCGACTTCTTCCGCTGCTGGCTCATCGGGCAGGGCCGCGCGGTCTTCGAGGGCGCCCTGCACGACCCGGACTCGCTGGCCGACCTGCTCGACGACTTCGACCAGGACGCCGACGGCGACGCCGAGGACCTCGGCTACGCGGCGGACGAGGCGTACGAACAGCTCACGGGCACCGTCGCGCCCGAGCTCGGCGTCCCGCCCGCCCCGGCCGAGCCGGAGGGCACGCCCGTCGACTTCGAGGACGACCAGGCGCTCGCCGAACGGTACCCGCGGCTGTGGTACCGGTTCCGCGAGTAGCGTCACGGCACCGGACCGGCCCGCGCCCCTCCCCCGCACAACCGGCCACCCCCTGCGCACGGGCAACCACCGGCCGGTCCGCCCACCGCCCGGCAGCGACGGGCCCGGCCGTCCCCGGCAGGTGCGGGTGTGGCCTGCCGCCCGGCGGCGACCCGCGGCGGCCATCGCGCGTAGCGCGGCCCCGCCGTACCGGGACGGGGCGCGCCTTCACGTCGCCGTGCGCCGCCGGTCCGGGTGGGACCCGTGGCATGCCTGCGCCCGGTCGGCCCGCGGCCCGTCGTGCCGCAGCGGTGCCGCGTTGGCGCGGTCGAGCACCGAGGCGGTGGTGGCCGCCGGCCCGAGGACGACCGTCACGATCGCCCAGACCACCGACCAGGGGCCGCGCAGGGCAGCCGCCCAGCCGCCCGCCCCGCTCCGGGCCTCCTCCGTGCGACTGTCCCCCGTCGTCTCCGCCACCGGCGGGCACGGGGTCACCGCCGTGGGGCAGTGGGCCGCGAGGGCCCTGCGGGAGCAGCGCGGCCCTGCCGCGGGCCGCCGCCGGGGGCCGGGCGCCGACGCCCGGGCGGGCCCGTTCACCGTCGCCCCTGCAGCCGTGCGGCGGCCTGGCGGATCTCCGGCAGCCGGGCCGTCAGTGCCGCTCCCGGGCAGCTCGTCTGGAAGCCGTCACGGTGCCCGGCCAGGGCGGGCAGGGTGACGGCCGTGCCGGCCTTGTACCGGCTGAGGCTGCTGCTGGAGACCAGGCGGGCGCGGGAGCGCGGGTCCACGTCGGCCAGGCCGAGCTTCCAGGCGGCCAGCGCGGCGATCGCGTCGGTCATGGCCCGTGGCACCTCGGCCCCGGCCGTGAAGGTGCCGATGGCCGCGATGCCCGCGGTGCGGTGGTTGAAGCCTTGGGCGTGGGCGCCGGTGACGGCGCGGTCGGCGCCGCCCGCCCGGCCCTCGTAGATGGTGCCGCAGCGATCGACCAGGAAGTTGTAGCCGATGTCGTCCCACCGGCGGGCCCCCGTCTGACCCTCGTACAGATGACGGATGATCTGCGGGGTCTCGGCGCACTCGTAGCCGTTGGGCGAGTCGGTGTGGTGGACGAAGACCGCGACGACCTTGTCGTCGTAGCGCGGGGGCGGCTGCGGGCTCGGGGTGGCCGTGGCCGCCCAGACCGACCGCGGCACGATCCCGGGTCTGGGCGCGCGGTGCGCGGGGGCCCTGCCCGCGCTGGGGCGGGCCACCGGGCGCGCCGGCGGGCTGGCCGTCCCGTCGGCGGCCTGGGCGCACAGCACGAGGGCGCCGAAGGCGGCGGTGCCGGGCAGGCAGCCGAGCAGCACCATCGCGGTCCGCCGCAGCCGTCCCGGCCTCCGTCTCCAGTGGAGCCGAGTTCCTGTCATGATCCGCATGAGCTCACTGTCGGGCCGATCCGCTCCGCGCGCGACGTGTGCTGTGCCAGCCGGTGGAACCGCCACCGGTGCACGCGTCCGCGCGGGTGCCGCGCGGCTGAGCCGTCGCGGTCCCGCGAGCGCGTGGCGGATCGCCGGACGCGTGCTCGGCGATCCGGGTGGAGGCGACGTGAGCGCGGCCGGCGGCACCGCCCCGATCGCGAGCCGGGTGCGGCGTGAGCGTGGGGCGAGGGGCCGTCAGACCCCGTCGCCGCCGAGGAACCGGCCCATGAACACGTCGTCGACGTAGGCGCCGTTCAGGTGGAACTCCTCCGGCAGCACGCCCTCGACGGCGAAGCCCTCGGACTCGTAGAGCGTGCGGGCCGGCGTGTTGTGGCCCAGCACCCGCAGCGTGAGCCGGCGGGCGCCCCGGCGGCGGGACTCCTCGACGGCCGCGCGCAGCAGGGCGCGAGCGACCCCCTGGCCGCGGGCCTTCTCGGCCACCGCCAGTCCGCGGATCTGCCGGACATGGGCGTTCGACTCCAGCGGCGAGGCGAGGCCTAGACGGAGGTAGCCGACGAGCTCGCCGTCGAGTTCGGCGACCAGGTGGTCCCGGGGCTCCAGGCGGTCCGTGAAGAAGCGTTCGTCCGGGTACTGCACGGGCGGCCTCACCGCGTGCAGCGTGGACCAGGTGTCCCGGTCGAGCCGGGCGAGGGCGTCCTCGTCGCCGAGGGTGGCGTGGCGTATGCGCGGTACCGGCATGGGGGTCACTGTACGGCGCACCTGTCAGCTGTCGTCCAGCGGTTTGCGGGCGGTACGGGGCAGGATGACCGCATGGAACGGACCCGAATCGCGGTGGCCGGCGCGTCCGGTCTCATCGGCAGCGCCCTGGTGCGGTCTCTGGCCTCGGACGGGCACGAGGTGGTGCGTCTGGTGCGCCGTGCGCCCCGGGGTGCGGACGAGGTCCGGTGGGACCCGGAGGGGCAGTACGTGGACACGTCCGGGCTCGCCGGGTGCGACGCCGTGGTGAACCTGGCGGGTGCCGGGATCGGCGACCACCGCTGGACGGACGAGTACAAGCGGACGATCCGCGACAGCCGGGTGCTGGGCACGGCGGCGCTCGCCGAGGCCCTGGCCTCGCTCGACCGGCGGCCGCGGGTCTTCGTCAGCGGCAGCGCGATCGGCATCTACGGCGACACCGGTGACCGCGCGGTCGACGAGAGCGCGCCGCCCGGGGACGGCTTCCTGCCGTCGCTGTGCGTGGAGTGGGAGGAGGCGGCGGCCGCCGCCCAGGAAGCGGGCATCCGCACGGTGTTCGCGCGCACCGGGCTGGTGGTGGCGCGCGGGCGCGGGGCCTGGGGGCGGCTGTTCCCGCTGTTCCAGGCCGGGCTCGGAGGGCGGCTGGGCGACGGGCGGCAGTACTGGTCGTTCATCGCGTTGCACGACGAGGTCGCCGCGCTGCGGCACCTGATCGACCGCGAGGACCTGGCGGGACCGTTCAATCTGACCGCGCCGAACCCGCTGACGAACCGTGAGATCACCGCGGCGATGGGGCGGGTGCTGCACCGGCCGACGCTCTTCAGCGTGCCGGCGCCGGCGCTGCGGCTGGCGCTCGGGGAGCTGGCCGCGGACGTGCTGGGCAGCCAGCGGGTGGTGCCCGAGCGGCTGCTGGAGTCGCGGTTCTCCTTCGCGTTCCCGGACATCGAGGGGGCCGTCCGCGCGGCGCTGTGAGGCCCGCGTCCCCGTCGCACAGCACCCCGGCATATGGCCCTGGCGGAACCCGCGACCGTATGCGACCGCCGTGCGACCGTGCCCTGCCGATGCGCGACTGCCCACGACCGTTCGCGGACCTAACCTCGTGCCGAACTCGGGCATTCCTGGAGCCGGTTGGGGGCATCACTGCTCCACCGGCCGCGCAACCTCGAGGAGGGGCACGTGCTTGAGCCCGCATACCAGGCGGACGTCGTCGTCGTGGGAGCCGGGGTCGCCGGACTCTCGGCGGCGCATCGGCTGACCAGCGCAGGAGTGAGGACCGCAGTCCTGGAAGCCGCCCCGTACGTGGGCGGCCGCATGTCGACGGAGAAGGTCGACGGGTTCCGGCTCGACCGGATAGGGCAGTTGCTGTCCACGGCGTATCCCGAACTGCTGCTGACCCCGGGGCTCGACGCGCTCGTACTGCGTCCCTTCGCGCCGGGGGTCCTGCTGCACCGTGCCGGACGGCACCACCGGGCGGGCACCCCGGTGGGCGCACGGAGCGCAAGGAGCGCGAGGAGCGCACTCCATGCCGTGCGCGCCCTGGCGAGCGCCCCCCGACCGCCGGTCCCGCCGAAGGTGCGCGCGGGCGCGCTGCGTCCGGCCCCGCCGTCCCGGCCCGGGACGGGCGCACCGCTGGACGCCGCCCGCCCGGACCCGCTCGGGGCGTCTCTCACGGACCCCGGGGTCGCGGGGCGCCCGAGCCGGTCCCGGGGGAGCGACCGCGCTCAGCCCTTCGGGCCCTCCCGTGCCCACTCGCTGGGCATCGGCGCGCCGCTCCGGCTCCGCGCCGAGCTGGCCCGGATCGCGGGGACACCCGTGGAACGTCTGCTGTCGCGCCCCGAACTGCCCGCCGGCCTGGCCCTGGAGGCACGCGGCCTGCCCGCCCGCACCGTCGACGGCTTCCTGCGTCCGCTGCTGGCCGCCCTGTTGTGCGACCCCGACCTCGCCAGCTCCAGCAGGGTCGCGGACCTCGCGCTGCGCGCCTTCGCCGGCGGCCGGCTGTGTCTGCCCGAGGGCGGCGCCGAGGTGCTCCCGGAGCTGCTCGCCGGCACGCTGCCGCCCGGCACCGTGCACACCGGCGTCCGCGTCACCTCCGTCTCCACGACGGCGGTGACCACGGCGGAACACGGCGTGATCCGCTGCCGGGCCGTCCTGCTGGCGACCGACGCGCGCGCCGCCGCCGCGCTGCTGCCCGGCCTGCGCGTGCCGGACTTCCGGCCGGTGACGGTGGTGCACCACACGATGGACGAGCCGCCCGCGACGGGCGGGTCCCTGCTGCTCGACGCGGACCGGGGCGGGCCCGTCGCGCACACCGCCGTGATCAGCAGGGTCGACCCGGCCCGCGCGCCGGCGGGCCGCGCGCTGGTGTCGTCGACGGTCCTCGGCGCTCCCCCGGCCGAGGTCGACCGGGCCGTCCGCCTCCACCTGTCCCGGCTGTACGGCACCTCCACCGCGCGGTGGGAGACGCTCGCGGTGCACCACACCGCCGAGGCGGTGCCGTTGATGCGCCCGCCGTACGACGTGCGGCGGGCGGTGCGGCTGCTGGCGGGTCTGTACGTGTGCGGCGACCACCGGGACACGGGCACGGTCCAGGGCGCGCTGCACTCGGCCCACCGGGCGGCGGACGCGATCCTGGCCGACCTGGGCGCCGGACGCCCGATGCACACGGCCGAGCCCGTACCGACGGCGCGAGCGGCCTGAGCGACCACGCGGCCCCCGCCGGACGCCGCCCCGCCGGACGCCGAGCAGGGACCGCGCCGGCGGGGGCACCGCACTGTCCGGAGGGCCGCCTCCCAGCCGCCGGGGCGGTAGGCGTCGCGTCCCCGGCGGCCCCTGCAGCCCTCCGGCGGATCACGCCGGCGACCCGGGGTACGGCACGTCCGTCCGGGCCGCGAGGTGCCCCCGGCCCCCACCGGCCTGTTCCGCCCCGCAGCCTGTAGCTGTGCTGTCCCGACAGGTTGGTGACGCGGCAGGCAGCGTTTGCCCGTCAGAGAGCGGCGTCCGGTGCGTGTTCTCGGCGTGCCGGCCGGACGCCCTCGTACGGGACGTACTCGGGCTTCCGGCCGGTGCGGCGAGAGGGCGTCGCGACGGAGCGCACGTCGCCCGTCGCGGCACTAGCTGAGGGCCGCGATCCTGTCGCGGTACGTCCGGACCGGCGCCGCGTCCTTGTACGGCTCCAGGCGGCGCTCGAAGTCGCGGACGTACTCGGTCGCCCGGACCGAGCGCATCTCGGCGGCCTGCCCCGCCGCCTCGGCGCCCAGCCGGCACGCCTGGTCCAGGTCGCCGAGGCCGAGGCGGGCGGTGGCGAGGACGACCCGGCAGAACAGGCGGCTGCGGGCGAACGCCGGGGCCCGCAACTGGAGCGAGCGCTCGGCGTGCTGGGCGGCGGCGCGGTACTGCTGGAGGTCGCGGTGGCAGTGCCCGAGCTCGTCGGCGAGCTGGGCCTCGTCGAAGAAGCGCGCCCAGTGCGGCACCTCCTCGCCGGGCCGGGCGGTCTCCAGGGCGCGCTCGGCGCGGACCAGGGAGGCGGTGCAGGCGCGCACCTCGCCCAGGACGGCGTGCCCGCGGGCCTCGGCCGCGTGCACCAGCGCCTGCACGACCGGCACGACGGAGGTTCCGAGCCCCTGCTGCGCCACCCGCGCGAGCTGGACGGCCTCCCGCCCGTGGCCGAGGTACACGGCCTGGCGGCTCATGGTGACCAGGACGTAGCCCCCGTAGGCCCGGTCGCCGGCCGCCTGCGCCAGCCGCAGCGCCTGCACGAAGTAGCGCTGGGCGAGGCCGTGCGCCGCGATGTCGTACGACGTCCAGCCCGCGAGCCGGGTCAGGTCGGCGGCCGCCGCGAACAGGCGGCGGCCCGTCTGCTCGCCGTAGGTGCCGCGCAGCATCGGCTCGCACTCGTGCTCCAGGTAGCGCACGAGGGCCTGCCGGGCGTGACCGCCGCCGTACATGTCGTCGAGGGTGCGGAACAGCTCCCCGACGGAGCGCAGCGCGGCGATATCCCCCGCGGTGACCCGCTGGCCGGGGTCGCGCTCGGCCGCCTGGCCGCGCTGGCGGGGCACGGAGGGCGCCGGCTGCCCGGCCGCGGGCGGGGCGGGGACGCGGGGCGCGGACGTCTCCTGGCGGGCGACCCGCTCGTCGGGCCGTCCGATCAGCCAGTCGCGGCTGGGCACCACCAGGCCCGCCGGGGTGAAGGCGATCTTCCGCAGTTCCGCGTGGCTCCCGGAGTCCTTGCGCCACAGCCCGCTGACGATGTCCACGGCCTCCTCGGGCGTGGCGGCGAACTCCAGTCCCGCGTACACCGGGGCGCACGCGTCCAGGCCGAGGTCCTGTGCGGTCAGGCGCCGCCCCAGGCGGCGGGTGAAGACCTCCGCGATGAGCGCGGGCGTGGTGCCCCGGGGCTGCTGGCCGCGCAGCCAGCGGGTGACGGAGGTCTTGTCGTATCTGAGGTCCAGCCCGTGTTCGAGGCCGAGCTGGTCGACGCGACGGGCCAGACCTGCGTTGGAGAACCCCGCTTCTGCGATGAGCGCGGCGAGCTGACGGTTGGGGGTGCGCTGCGCGGGTCGTTCCGTCATCTGCGGTGCGGTCTCCTGCCTTCCAGGCCTTAGAGGTGTCCGGATTGCCTGTGAGCAGCCCTTATGGCCTCGTGACGGCGCGAATGTAGCGGAGAGTGAGCAGAGGGTCGCACATATCGATGAGCATTCATCCGATCGTGTGAGTATTGCCCGCCGGGCTGACGCGCCACGGCCGGACGTACAGTGGCGTGGGCGCGTCGTGCGCCTTACGACCTTCAGGGAGGCGCTTGCCGTGAGTGAGTTGCGGTTCGTCCGGATGGGATTCGGTGCCGGGGCCGTGGAGTACCAGGTGGCGTGGGACGAGCAGCGCCGCGTGCACGCCGCCCGGTTCGCGGACGAGATCCCCGACACCGTGCTGCTCCTCGAGCATCCCCCGGTCTACACGGCGGGCCGGCGCACCGAGGCGAGCGAGCGGCCGCTCGACGGCACACCCGTCATCGACGTGGACCGCGGCGGCAAGATCACCTGGCACGGTCCGGGCCAGCTGGTCGGCTACCCCATCCAGAAGCTGCCGCGCCCGGTGGACGTGGTGGCCCACGTGCGGCGCCTGGAGGAGGCCCTGATCCGCACCTGCGCGGAGTTCGGCCTCACCACCACCCGCGTCGAGGGCCGCAGCGGCGTCTGGGTGCTCGGCGACCCGGTCGAACAGCGCCGGTCGCCCGGCGGGCTGTCCCTGGACTTCGACCCCCGGCTCAACGACGAGGAGTTCGACCCGCGCCTCAACGGCCCGGAGTACGCCCCGTCCAACGCCGGCCAGCGCCGCGAGGACCGGAAGATCGCCGCCATCGGCATCCGTGTGGCCAAGGGCGTCACGATGCACGGCTTCGCGCTGAACGTGAACCCGGACAACGCCTGGTTCGACCGCATCATCCCCTGCGGGATCCGGGACGCGGGCGTCACCTCCCTGGCCGCCGAGCTGGGGCGGGAGGTGACCATCGAGGACGTGCTGCCGGTCGCCGAACGGCACCTGCGGGACGTGCTGGAGAACGCGGAGCCGAAGCCGCGGGTGACCGAGAAGGCGACCGCCTGACCGGGAGGGGACCGGGACCGGTTCCCGGCCCCGCAGGCGGGTCCGCCTCACCGGCCGGACCCGCCGAAGACGGGCGTACCCTGGTGTGCGCCGAAGAATCGAAGCTACAGGAGCCGATGTGTCCGCAGTCGCACCCGACGGACGCAAGATGCTGCGCCTGGAGGTCCGCAACAGCCAGACCCCCATCGAGCGCAAGCCCGAGTGGATCAAGACCCGGGCGAAAATGGGTCCCGAGTACACCAAGATGCAGAACCTCGTGAAGAGCGAGGGGCTGCACACGGTGTGCCAGGAAGCCGGCTGCCCCAACATCTACGAGTGCTGGGAGGACCGCGAGGCCACCTTCCTCATCGGTGGCGACCAGTGCACCCGGCGCTGCGACTTCTGCCAGATCGACACGGGCAGGCCCGAGGCCCTCGACCGCGACGAGCCGCGCCGCGTGGGCGAGTCCGTGGTGACCATGGACCTCAACTACGCCACGATCACCGGTGTCGCCCGCGACGACCTGGAGGACGGCGGCGCCTGGCTCTACGCCGAGACCGTGCGCCAGATCCACCGGCAGACGGCGGACCGCGAGGGCGGCCACACCAAGGTCGAGCTGCTGGCTCCCGACTTCAACGCGATCCCGGAGCAGTTGGAGGAGGTCTTCTCCGCCCGCCCCGAGGTCTTCGCGCACAACGTCGAGACCGTCCCGCGGATCTTCAAGCGGATCCGCCCCGGCTTCCGCTACGAGCGCTCGCTGAAGGTCATCACCGCCGCGCGCGACTACGGCCTGGTCACCAAGTCCAACCTCATCCTCGGCATGGGCGAGACCCGCGAGGAGGTCGGCGAGGCGCTCCGGCAGCTGCACGACGCCGGCTGCGAACTGGTCACCATCACGCAGTACCTGCGTCCCTCCGTGCGCCACCACCCCGTGGAGCGGTGGGTGAAGCCGCACGAGTTCGTGGAGCTGAAGGAGGAGGCCGAGCAGATCGGCTTCTCCGGCGTGATGTCCGGCCCGCTGGTGCGGTCCTCGTACCGCGCGGGACGGCTGTACCGGATGGCCGTGGAGAAGCGCGGCACGTTCGCCGCCTCCCAGGCCGTCTGACACGCTGTCACACCGCCGTGCCCCGTATGGCGGACGCCAACGTGTGAAATCGCGCACAAGAACCTACCATCGAGTAGTGGCCGATTCGACGCGGTCCCGACCGTCGCCGCAGATGAGGGCGTCCGGCGGGGTCGCGTCGGTCGCGCGACCTGCGTCGACGCGGCTTCACGGGCGTTTGACCGGTCGGTCACGCACTGGTAACACCAATCAGTGACCCTGGCTTTACACCCCGTACAGCCGAGCCGTCCCGAGGGGGCCACCCACCATGCAGGCCGCGCCCGTTCGCGCCACCGCGATCCCGTCCGTCACCGACGCGCTCCGTGCCGTCGAGTCCCTGCTGATGAGCGGCGGGCAGCGCACCGCCCGCCGCAACGCCTGGACCTCCGTCCTGGAGGACCGCCGCCGTGCCCGGGCCCGAGTCGAGGCCCAGCAGGTCATCGAGCGGACCTACACCACCACCGGCTCCTGACCGGCCCGCCCGGCCGGCTCCCCACCGACCCGCCCGCGCGCCGGAGCACTCCCGCGGCCGCGGCGCCACCGGCCGCTCCGCCCGCGCCGCGCCGGAGGCCCGGCCGCCGCCCCGGGTACCGCCCCCGGGTACCACCCCGGGCACTGCCGTCCCGGCCGCTCGCCGGGCCACGTAGACTTCGTGGCATGGCGAGGAAGGAAAGCGCAGCGGAAGCTGCCAACCCCGGGCGACTGAAGCAGATCGCTCTGACCTACAAGATGACCAGTAGGGCCGATCCGAAGATCGGTCTGGTGCTCGCGGCTGTCGGGATCGTCACCTTCGGTGTCCTCCTCGCGATCGGCTTCTTGATCGGTCACCCCATCTACTTGGGCGTCCTCGGCGTCCTGCTCGCCTTCCTCGCGATGGCGATCGTCTTCGGACGCCGGGCCGAGCGCGCCGCCTTTGGGCAGATGGAGGGCCAGCCGGGCGCCGCGGCGGCGGTCCTGGACAACATCGGCCGCGGCTGGACGACCACGCCCGCGGTGGCCATGAACCGCAACCAGGACGTCGTGCACCGCGCGGTCGGCAAGGCGGGCGTCGTGCTGGTCGCCGAGGGCAACCCGAACCGGGTGAAGTCCCTGCTCGCCGCCGAGAAGAAGAAGATGAACCGCATCGTCGCGGACGTCCCGGTGCACGACGTGATCGTCGGCGACGGCGAGGGCATGGTGGAGCTGAAGAAGCTCCGGACGACCCTGCTGAAGTTCCCCAGGGTGCTGACCGGCCCCCAGGTCACCGCCACCAACGACCGGCTCCGCGCGCTGGGCGACCTGATGAGCAACATGCCGCTGCCGAAGGGTCCGATGCCCAAGGGCATGCGGATGCCGCGAGGTGGCCCGAGGGGCCGCTGACACCCCACCCGCACACGGCGAAGGGGGCGCCCGGAGTGATCCGGGCGCCCCCTTCGCCGTACGGGCGGGTCCGAGCGCGGCCCACGGGGCCCGCGGCCGCCCGGACGTCAGATGCGGACCTCGACCGTGCCGGCCAGCCGGTCGTGCAGTCCCCGTCCGTCCCGGTCCCAGACCAGGGCGGGGACGGCCAGGCACAACAGCACGGTGCGCAGCAGGCCGCGCCCGGGGCTCACCCGGCCGGTGCCCAGCGCGATGACGCGCAGGCCGAACAAGCGTTTGCCGGGTGTGAAGCCGATGGTGCCGACGGTGAGGACACCGAGAACGAGGAAGAGGAGCAGTGCCCAGTTGCTCGTCGCCTGTCCGTACCCGTGTGTGATCATGCTGGAGGCGATCAGCAGACACAGGACCCAGTCGACGGCGAGGGCGCCCAGCCGCCGACCCGGACGGGCGATCGAGCCGGGTCCGTGCTCCGGCAGCCCGAGGTGTTCGCCCCGGTAACCGAAGTCGGCGCCGGCCTCCTCCGCGGCCGCGCGCGGCCCGGACAGCCACGATCCCACTGCTTGCCTGTTGTCCACCCGACCACCGTACTGCGACCCTGGAGACAGGGGAGACGGCGGGGTGTCACAGCCGTGACCGCATCCCGGCCGGTTAACTTCTGCGAAACAAATGGGTCACGCCCGAGAAATCACCCGTCCTTAGGGTCATTGCAGCGCGTGCCACCGCACTGGCCGCACGAACGATCTACCACCCCGGCGGGACGGTCGGGAGTAGGAGGAGCTGGATGTTCCAGAACGCCGACGAGGCCAAGAAGTTCATCGCGGACGAGGACGTCAAGTTCGTCGACGTCCGCTTCTGCGACCTGCCGGGCGTCATGCAGCACTTCACGGTGCCCGTTGAGGCGTTCGACCCGGACGAGGAGCTCGCCTTCGACGGGTCCTCGATCCGCGGTTTCCAGGCGATCCACGAGTCCGACATGGCCCTGCGCGCCGACCTGTCGACCGCGCGGGTGGACCCGTTCCGCCGGGACAAGACCCTCAACATCAACTTCTTCATCCACGACCCGATCACGGGCGAGCAGTACTCCCGTGACCCGCGCAACGTGGCGAGGAAGGCCGAGGCGTACCTGGCCTCCACCGGGATCGCCGACACCGCGTACTTCGGTCCCGAGGCCGAGTTCTACGTCTTCGACTCCGTCCGCTTCGCCACCAGCGCGAACGAGTCCTTCTACCACATCGACTCCGAGGCCGGCGCCTGGAACACCGGTGCCGTGGAGAACAACCGCGGCTACAAGGTCCGCTACAAGGGCGGCTACTTCCCGGTCGCGCCGGTCGACCACTTCGCCGACCTGCGTGCCGAGATGTCCCTCGAGCTGGACAGGGCCGGCCTGAAGGTCGAGCGCCAGCACCACGAGGTCGGCACCGCCGGCCAGGCCGAGATCAACTACAAGTTCAACACGCTGCTCGCGGCCGCGGACGACCTGCAGCTGTTCAAGTACATCGTGAAGAACGTCGCCTGGCGCAACGGCAAGACGGCGACCTTCATGCCGAAGCCGATCTTCGGCGACAACGGCTCGGGCATGCACGTCCACCAGTCGCTGTGGACGAACGGCGACCCGCTGTTCTACGACGAGGCCGGCTACGCGGGCCTGTCCGACACCGCCCGCTACTACATCGGCGGCATCCTCCGGCACGCCCCGTCGCTGCTCGCCTTCACCAACCCGACGGTGAACTCCTACCACCGCCTGGTGCCGGGCTTCGAGGCACCGATCAACCTGGTGTACTCGCAGCGCAACCGCTCCGCCGCGATGCGCATCCCGATCACCGGCTCGAACCCGAAGGCCAAGCGCGTCGAGTTCCGCGCCCCCGACTCCTCCGGCAACCCGTACCTGGCCTTCTCCGCCCTGCTGCTGGCGGGTCTGGACGGCATCAAGAACAAGATCGAGCCGGCCGAGCCGATCGACAAGGACCTGTACGAGCTGGCTCCCGAGGAGCACGCGAACGTCGCGCAGGTCCCGACCTCCCTCGGTGCCGTGCTCGACTCGCTCGAGGCCGACCACGAGTTCCTCCTCCAGGGCGACGTGTTCACGCCCGACCTGATCGAGACCTGGATCGACCTCAAGCGCACGAACGAGATCGCCCCGCTGGCACTGCGTCCGCACCCGCACGAGTTCGAGCTGTACTTCGACGTGTGATATCGCCCCAGGTCAGAGCGGGTAACCGCTCCCCTGGGCCGCCTGTGGGCCGCCGGCCGGCTCTCCCCGCACGGGAGAGCCGGCCGGCGGCTTTTCGGCGTGTCCCGAGCGTCGGGCAGTGAGGCTGTCGCGGGAGCGGCGAGTGGAGACGCGAGCTTCGGCAAGGCAGGCTGAATGCATGCAGGCGCTGCTGCGCTCGTTCCTCCGGGTGGGAGCAGGCGGCCATGGCCGACTCCTCCTCGCCCTGATGCAGTGTGTGCCCTTCCTGATCGGGCTGGCCGTGCTGGTCATCGAGTTCACGCCCGCCCACTTCATCTACACCGGCCCCTTCCTCACCGCGATCCCGGCGTTGGCGGCGGTGACGCTGGGGCCCAGGGGGACCGCGGCGGCGGCTGCCTTCGCGCTCCTCATCAGCGTGACCACGGCCACCTTCAACCAGGCGTGGGGCACCCTGCAGGTCTACACCAATCTTCTGGCGCTGGCCCTGGTGTCCGTGGCCGGCTTCATCACGAGCAGCGCCATGCAGACACGCCGTCAGAGAGAACTCGACCGCATCCGCCAGATCGCCGTGGCGGCACAGGAGGTCGTGCTACGGCCCGTACCCGCGCGGCTGGGCCCCCTGCGGGCGGCCAGCATGTGCCTCGCCGCCGGGACGGGCGCGCAGGTGGGCGGTGATCTGTACGAGGCCGTGCAGACCCGGTACGGCGTCCGGATGATCGTGGGGGACGTCCGGGGCAAGGGGCTTGCCGCGGTGCGAGCCGTCGCGGTGGCGGCGGGTGCGTTTCGGGAGGCCGTGCACTACGAGGACGACTTGGTGGAGGTGATGAACCACTGTGCGGCCGCGTTGCGACGGGAAGTCGCCGTGCCGGGCGAGTACGAGGAGGACGTCGTGCTGGAGGGGTTCACCACGGTGCTCATCGCCCAGGTACCGCAGGAACCCGTGGTGCAACTGGTCAACCGTGGGCACCCGCCGCCGCTGCTGTTGCACCGGGGCTCGGCCAGGACGCTGATGCCGGCCTCGCCGTCGCCGCCCGTCGGCATGGAGGACCTCGTCCCCGGCCCACCTCCCGAGGCCGAGAGCCATGCGTTCCTCCCCGGTGACCGCCTGCTGCTGTACACCGACGGCGTGACGGAGGCCCGCAACCACGACAGCGAGTTCTTCGCCCTGCCGGAGGCCGCGGAGCGGATATCCCCCGGCACCACCCCGCCGGAGTTCCTGGAACACCTGCACCAGGCACTGGTCCGCCACACCGAGGGCGACTTGGCGGACGACGTGGCGATGCTCCTCGTCGACCGGCTCGACGGCGGACCGGAGCCCCCTCCCGGCGGGGCGGACGCGGGACGGCGGTGGCTGTGAGTGCCGCGAAGCCGCGGCGCCCCTACCCCACGGGGGCGGCGGCGCCGTCGTATGGGTAACCTTCCGTCCCGGCATTCTGCAGGCCGTTAAGAAAGTGAACGGGGATGACTGAACACGACGATCTTCCGCGGGAGTTCGACCGCAGATGGGCGAACGCGGCGGAGCACAAGGAGCCCTCGGCGCGTGCCCGGATGCTGGCCGCGCGCTGGAAGGACAACCCGCCCGGCCCGGTCCCGTTCCGGGCCGGCCCGGACCCGGTCGCCCCGCGCCGCTCGTCCTGGGTGTCCACGGTCGTGGTGCTGGGCTGCGTGGCCGCGGTGATAGTCCTGCTGGGCTGGGCCCGGATGCGCGCCTACTACTGACGGCCGGACGCCCGGCCCGCTCCCCCGGCGGTCGGCCGACGGTCCGCTCGGGGACGGCGGGCGGTCCGGGGGCCGGGCGGACGCCGCTCGGGAACGGCCCCGGGCACTCCCGAGCGGGGCCGCCGCCCGTTCCCGGGCCGAACGGCCCCCTCGGCCCGAGCCGGCGCAGGTGCACACTGGACAGCGGGACGAGTGCCTGACTGCGGGGTGATGCAGATGCAGAGCCGCTTCCGGAGTGACCGGCGACTGACCGTGCGCATGGGGATCACACTCTTCCTGCTGGGGCTGCTGTACGTGGCCTTCGTCGCCGCGCTGATCGTGCTGCTGAAGTCGTGGGTGCTGGTCGTGGTGATGGCGGCGGGCCTGCTCGCGGCCCAGTACTGGTTCTCCGACCGGATCGCGCTGTTCGCGATGCACGGCAGGGTGGTGGAACGGCAGGAGTACCCCGAGCTGCACGCCGTGGTGGACCGGGTGTGCGCCCTCGCCGACATGCCCAAGCCGGTCGTCGCCGTCTCCGCCATGGAGATGCCGAACGCGTTCGCCACCGGCCGCAATCCCGACAAGGCCGTGGTGTGCGTGACCACCGGGCTGCTGCGGCGTCTGGACCGGCCGGAGCTGGAGGGCGTGCTCGCGCACGAGCTGTCGCACGTGGCGCACAAGGACGTCGCGGTGATGACCGTGGCCTCCTTCCTGGGCGTGGTCGCGGGCCTGATGGTGCGCTTCGCCTTCTACTCGGAGCTGTTCGGCGGCCGGGCGCGCAGGGACCAGAACACCGTCGCCGTCTTCGCCGCCGTGATGGGGGTGTCGGCGGCCGTGTACGCCCTGAGCTTCCTGCTGATCCGGGCACTGTCCCGGTACCGGGAGCTGGCCGCCGACCGGGCGGCGGCGCTGCTCACCGGGCGGCCGTCGGCGCTCGCCTCCGCGCTGACGAAGGTCACGGGCGACATCGCCCGCATCCCGACGCGTGACCTGAGGACCGCGCAGGCCTTCAACGCCTTCTACTTCACCCCCGCGCTGGGCTCCGGCCCCTCCCTCTCACGGCTGTTCTCGACCCACCCGGCCCTGGAGCAGCGGCTCGAACAACTGGGACGGATCTCCGCCGAGTTGGGTGAGGCCGCGACGCCCGGGAAGGCGGGCTGAGGATGGGCCTGCTGGACGTCCTGCTCGGCCGGACCAGGCCGGCCGCGCCCGACCTCGACCAGCTGTTCGCGCTGCCGTCGGCGGCGCTCACGCTGGAGGCGGCGTCGGGGTTCACACCGACCGGGCACGGCGCGGTGTGCTTCGCCACGGTCGAGGGCGGGGCGTTCGAGCAGACGCACCGGGAGGTGCAGGCGCTGCTGGACGCCGACACCGGACGCGCGGGCCGGCCCGTGGAACCGGTCCGGGACGACTACGGCTACTCCTGGCTGGTCTCGCGCCGTCCGCCGGACCAGCTGGTGGAGCTGGTCAACGACCTGCACGCGGTCAACAGCGCGCTGGAGGCCAACGGCTTTGGCCCCCAGCTGTTGTGCTCCCTGGCGGGCTTCCGGGACGGCACGGGTCGCCGGCTGGCCCTGGTCTACCTGTACAAGCGCGGCGCGTTCTATCCGTTCGCGCCACTGCCGGACGGGCACCAGCGTCGCGACAACTCGCTCGAACTCCAGGTGAGGGCCACGCTGGCGAACGATCTGCGGATCGAGCAGGACATCGGCCGCTGGTTCCCGGTGTGGGGCGCTCCCGGTCTGTGACCCGGGCCCGGCGGGGCCCGCGCCGCCGGGTGGTTCCACGGCCACGCCGACGGCCGGCCAAACCCCGGACGCGGTGCCCCGGCCCGGACGGCCGGGACCGCCCGCCCGTCCGGCGTCCCGGACCGCCGGGCCCTGCCCGGCCACGACGGCGGCACCGGGTGCGGGTGCGGTGCCGGAACGGCCCCCGGCCGCGATCGCCGGCGGTGGTGCGGACCGCGCCGGACGCGGCGTGCCGGGGCGGTGGAACGGGTGACGGGCCGGTTGTCGGTGGCGTCGGCGAGGATGCCCCTGCACGTGGTGACGACAGCGGACGACGCGGACGGGTGGAGGTCGGCATGAGTGCAGCACCCCGGCACATCGGTGTGACGGAACGACGGGCCAGGCTGGCGGAACGGCACCGCCTGCTCCCCGCGGCGCGCGCGGCGGCGCCCGAGGAGGTGGCCGACTCCCTGGTGGCACTGCACGGCACGGACCCGGCGACGGTCCACCTGGGCGTGGGCGCGCGGCTGGCGGACCCGGCGAAGACGGTGCCGGAGACGGAACGGGCGCTGTACGAGGACCGGACGCTGGTGCGCATGCACGGGATGCGGCACACCGTGTTCGTGTTCCCCGCGGAGCTGACCGCGGTGGTCCACGCCTCCACCGGGAAGGTGGTCGCCGCCCGTGAGCGGGCCGCGCTGATCAAGCACATGGCGGCGGCCGGGGCCCCCGACGCCGCCTGGCTGGCCGAGGTCGAGGAGGCCACCCTGGCCGCGCTGGCGCGGCGCGGCCAGGCCACCGCGGCCGAACTCGCCCAGGACGAGCCGCGGCTGAGGGAGCGGTTCGTGTACGCGGCGGGGAAGAGCTACGAGGGCGTGCACACCGTCTCGACGCGGCTGCTGAGGGTGCTGGGTGTGGAGGGAAAGGTGGTCCGGGGCCGGCCGCTCGGCTCGTGGACGTCCAGCCAGTTCCGCTGGGCCCTGGCTCCCGAGCATCCCGAACTGGACGTCGCCGGGGCGCAGGCGGAGTTGCTGCGCCACTGGCTGACCGCCTGCGGCCCGGCCACGGAGGCCGACCTGAAGTGGTGGACGGGATGGCGGGTGACTGAGGTCCGCGGGGCGTTGCGGGCGATCGGGGCGCAGCCGGTGACCGTGGACGAGGGCCCGGCCTTCGTGGCCGCCGGCGACGCCGGCCCGGTCGCGGAGCCGGCGGAGCCGTGGGCGGCGCTGTTGCCCGGCCTGGACCCGACGGCGATGGGCTGGCAGCAGCGGGACTGGTACCTCGCACCGCGGTGGCGCCCCGCGCTGTTCGACGGCAGCGGCAACGTGGGCCCGACGGTGTGGTGGGACGGCCGTGTCGTCGGCGGCTGGGCGCAGCGGCCGGACGGCGAGGTGGTCTGGCGGATCCTGGACACCGAGGGCGTGGGCCGGGACGCGCGGGCCGCGATCACGGCGGAGGCGGAGCGGCTGCGGTCCTGGCTCGGCCCGACGCGGGTCACCCCCCGCTTCCGGACGCCGCTGGAGAAGGAGCTGGCGGCCTGAGCGGACTGCCGCGGGTGGCGGGTGCCCACCGGCCCGTCGGGAGCGCCTGCGAACGCGCCCGTCCGGCCCGGACGCGGGCCCGGGGCACCGCCAGTCGGCGGCCGTGACAGCGGCGCCGGGTGCCGTGTGAGCGTGCGTCACACGGCACCCGGCGCCCGGGCTCACCGGCTGTACCGCAGGAGCGCCCGCACCATGTGACACGTCGTGCCGGACGGCGGATGCACTCCGATGAGCTCGGCGATGCTGCGTATCGTCTCGTCGCGGGCCTGACCGGGCAGGTAGACACCCGAGTCGAGCAGGGCGATGGCGAGCCGCATCGCCTTCAGACGGCGGTTGTGCGTGACGTACCACTCGCGCGGGCGCCCTGCGGGCAGCGGCCGCTTCGCCACGGGCTCGTACGGCGAGTCGAGCAGCACGGAACGCTTGGCGGTGGACTGGGTGGGCAGCGGCTTGGACTTGAGTGCGGCAGCGGGCACGGGCATCCTCCTGTCGCGGTCAGGGTGCCGGCCGGACGCCCCGGCGACACCCTCGAACACTGCTTCTATTCTACTGCGGCGCACTGACAAAAGGCCCTGGCCACAAGGGTTTTCGGGGCTGCTGTGACGGGGGCGGCCAACGGGTCTCGGCTACCGTGGCGCGATGGAGATCTGGATCAATCCGGCCTGCTCGAAGTGCCGCGGCGCGATCACTCTGCTGGATGCCGAGGGCGCCGACTACACCGTCCGCCGCTATCTGGAGGACGTACCGACCGAGGACGAGATCCGCGACGTCCTGACCCGGCTCGGACTGGAACCGTGGGACATCACCCGCACCCAGGAGGCCGCCGCCGAGGAGCTCGGGCTGAAGGACTGGCCCCGCGACGACTCCGCGCGCGACCGCTGGATCGCGGCGCTCGCCGGGCGTCCGGAGCTGATCCAGCGCCCGATCATCACGGCCGACGACGGGACCGCGGTGGTGGCCCGCACGGACGAGGCGGTACGCCGGGCCCTGTCCCGCACCTGAGCCGGGCCGGTGCCGGCGGGCGCTCCGGCCCCTGCCGCCAACTTGCCTGTGACGCAGGTTACTTCGCCAATCCGCACGACGGCTGAGCAGTCCCGTTCGGTATCTCGTACATAGCGGCGTACGCTCCCCTACCTCTTCAGGAGGCGCGCATGTCGCGCAGGAGAACTCTCAGCACGAAGAAGAAGGTCGCGCTGCTGACGGCGGCCGCGGCCATGGCGGGTGGCGGCGCGTTCGCCCTGGCGGCGACGTCGAACGCCTCGCAGCCGCAGTCCGCCGCGGACTCCGTCGCCTGTCAGGGCCTCGCCACCGCCCTCGGCAACAACCAGAAGTTCATCGAGGGCCAGCGGGCCAACCCCGACGCGCAGTCGGAGGCGCGGATCGCCAACCGCCAGGCGGTCGTCGAGGAGATCAAGCGCAAGCAGGCCGCGTCCGGGTGTGTGGTGGGGGAGTCGGCTCAGGACTCCCAGGCCGCGCAGCCGGGCAACGCCGGCGGGCAGGCCGGGCAGGCCGGGCAGAACGGCGGACAGGCCGGGCAGCAGGCCGGTGGCGGCGAGCAGACCGCCCAGCCCGCCCCCTCCCAGCCGTCCCAGACGGGTGACGCCGGGAACGGCGGCGGTGCGGCCGCCTCCGGGGAGCAGGTGTGCAAGGGCTCCACCGTCACCCTGTCCGGGGAGGGCGGCGCCCCGGCGGCGTCGTCGAACCAGTTCCCGGCCGGCACCACCCTGACAGTCACCAACCTGGACAACAACAAGTCCACGACCGTTCAGGTCACGTCGGTCTCCGGCAGTTGCGTGCTGCTCAACAACGCGGCCTTCGAGCAGGTCCGGGAACCGGGCAAGTTCCTGATCCGGCGGGCGGTGATCGAGAAGGTGGGGTGAGGCTCAGCCCGCCAGGAACCCGGTGAGGCGGCGGCCGAGTCCGGCCGGGGCCGCATGAGGCAGCGCGTGGTGCGAGACGTCCGGCAGGATCACGGTCTCGGCGCGCGGCAGCACCCGGCCGGCCGTGGCCGCGGCCTTTCGCGGATCGTGCGTTCTGCTGCTCCCGGCCAGGAGCAGCAGGACCGGCACGTCGAGTCCCCGCAGCGCCTGCGGTGCCGGACGCGGCGCGGTCACCGGTCTCACGGAGGGGAAGCCGGCGGCCGCCTCCTGAAGACGCAGCCAGTCGGGATCCAGGGGCACTCCCCCGGTCTCCCACTCCAGGAAGGCGCGGACGCGGCCGGGCGAGGGCCGCAGCAGCATCGGCAGCGCGCGCAGCAGGTAGGCCGTCTTGAACCCGACGAAGCACTGGGTCGGGTCGAGGAGGAACAGGCGGCGTACCCGGCTGGGCGCGCGCAGGGCGTACTGCAGGGCGATCCAGCCGCCGTAGGAGTGGCCGCCGACGTCGGCGGCGGTCACTCCGAGGCCGTCGAGGAGCGCGTCCAGCCAGCCCGCCAGGTCGGCCACCGTACGGGGGTGGCGGTCGCCGGCCGGGGTGCTCCGGCCCGGGGCGCCGACCAGGTCGACGGCGAGGACGCGGTGCCGGCCGGCGAGCTCCCCGGCCTGGGCGTACCAGGAGGCGGCGGTCGCGCCGCCCCCGCCCGGCAGGAGCAGCAGCGGGGGGCCGTCGTCCGGCCCGCACACGGTGACGGCGGTGCTCCCGAAGGGCGTCGGCACGGTGACCGTCCGGCGCCGCGCGGGCCACTTCGCCAGGACCTTGTCGTAGGCGGCGTGGAAGCCGTCCTCGTCGAACCCTTCGCGGACGCCCATGTCATCCTCCCCTGTCATCTCGCTCAGCGAGATGGTTGCTGGGCGAGATGATAATCGGGGACAGGCGTGCGGGCGCATGCCTCCGAGCGGGAGACCGTCCACCCCCTGCGTGCGGCGACGGTCGAACTCGGCCCGCACGACGAGCGGTTCCCGCACCGCGACGCCTTGCACCCGACCGATGTCCGTGCTCCGGCCGCGCCCAGGGAAGCCCGACGGGCGGGTGAGGAGACGACCACCGGCCGGCGGTCCCGCCCTCGGCCTGAACCCGGCCGGCACGACACCCTGGTCGCCCGCCTTGAACGGACCGGCCGTGCGGCGGGTGACCCGCGACCCCGCCGTCGGACCACCCGCCGTCCGCGCCTTTCGGTCCGCTCAACCGGTACGGGCGTCCCGGCCGGGCCCCGGCGGGCCGGCGCCGGGCGGGGTTTCCAGCCTGTGAGAGCAGACTGCTGCGGAGCCCGGCCTTCTGCTTCAATGGAGGCATGGCCGGCTTCCACACGCACAGCGCGACGGGTCGCCACGACCTCGAGCCGTTCTGGCCTTCCCGTCAGCACGACGACTTCGACCGGGTGTGTTGCCGCGCGGCGAACGCGCGGGCCCGTCGGGCCCTGCCGTCGAACTCCCGTCCGCCCCGCGGGCGACGATGCGAGTCCGACGACAGGACCTGAGGCCGTACCCCGGCATCACGCCGTACCTCCGGCCCCGGCCAGCGCGACACGACGTACGTCCCCGACGGCACCGACCACGAACTCGCGGCCGTCGGTCCTGCCGACGCACACCTCGCGCGAAAGAGCTGACCTCCCATGACGACCACCCGTTCCCTCTCCCCCGCCGCTGTCCCCGCTCACGCCGCCGTCTCCCCCGCCGCCTTCGCCGGCCCGCGCCACCGGCTGCGCGCGGTCGACCGGGACGAACCGGCCGACGTCACCCACCTCCTCCCGCCGGGGGCGACCTGGATGCCGGCTCCGCAGCACGTTCTGCCCGCCCTGCCGGGCCGGCCGCCGATGGTCGGCTACCTGCTGCTCCTCCCGGCCGGCCAGCAGCCGCCGTTCCTGCCCGCGACACCCGGCCACGCCCCGACGCCCGTCGCGGACGCCACCGCCCCGACGCCCGTCGCGGACGCCACCGCCCCGTCTGGCGGCGCGGCCGCCCCGTCGGGCGTGACGGCCCCGCCGCCCGCCGGCACCGGTGATCCGCTCGTCCGCATCGACGCCGCGCGGCGCACCGCCGAGGTGGCCGGGCGCCCGCTCGACCTGACCTATCTGGAGTTCGAGCTGCTGGCGCACCTGGTGGCCCATCCGCACCGGGTGCACACACGCGACCAGCTGGTCACCACGGTCTGGGGCTACGGCCACGTCGGCGACGGCCGCACGGTCGACGTCCACGTCGCCCGTCTGCGCCGGAAGCTGGGCCCGGAGCACCGCGGGACGATCCAGACGGTGCGCCGGGTCGGCTACAAGTACACGCCCCCGGCCGGCGGTTAGGGGCTGTCCGGCCGAGCAGGCCGGCTCCGGGGTGCACTGCCCTCCCGCCGGGGCGGCTGATCCGGACGACGGGACCGGGCCCTCTGCCGACGGCAGATCCCGGTTCCGCCCGGCGCGGTGGAGCGCGAGCTGGGCGGGCCGTACAACCTCTGCTCCCCGCCCGGGCACACCACGACGGGCGCGCTCCTCGACGCGTGCGTGCGGGCCACCCGGTCGGACGCGGAGCTGCGCTGGACCGACCCCGCCGCCGTCCTCGCGGCGGGCATCGAGCCGTGGACCGAGCTGCCGGTCTGGGTGCCCCCGGGCAGCGACTTCCACGACGCCCTGCACACCGCCGACGTCTCGCGGGCCGTCGCGGCGGGGCTGCGCTGCCGGCCCGTCGCCGAGACCGTCGGCGACACCTGGAGCTGGCTGCGCACGCTGGGCGGCAGTGCCCCGCAGCGCCCGGACCGGCCCGCGGTCGGCCTCGATCCGGCTCTGGAGGCGCAGGTGCTCGGTCTGCGGCCACCGGCCGGATCCGAGCCCGCGACGGGCGCACACCCGGGCCGCCGCGCGTGAGGAGCCTGCAACTCAGCGTGTGGAAGCGACAGTTGGGGCTCAGGTGCCGCGGGCTGCGTCGAAGAAGTTCCCGCGACGGCTGAACACCTCCGGGGCCACGTCCGTATGGAAGGGAGCCGCTTCACTCCTGTCGGGCGCCTCGATGCTGCCCCGCAAGGAAGTCAGAGGAGTTCCATGGGACGCAACACACGAAAACGCCGCACGCCGCTGGCCACCAAGGCCATAGCCGCATCGGCGGCCCTAGCGCTCGGTGGGGGCGGGCTGATCTGGGCGAACTTCTACGCCTCTGCCCACGAGTCGGGCAACCAGGCGTGGCAGAACCGCACGAAGTCCGCCAGTGCGCAGGTGGCGACGATCGCGTGCCCGGACGTGGGTCAGAGGATGACGAACGTTCCGCGCGGCGCGCGCGCCGGTGTCGACAGGGAGCTGGCGAACCTCGACAAGCAGATCACCGACGCCTACGCCCGCCTCGCCTCCACCCGTCAGGCCCAGGCGAACGACGCGAACTTCGTCCAGAACGCGATCGTCGGGCCGCTCAAGGAGAAGCGGACGGCGACCATCGACCGGATCAGGATCAACATCCAGCGAGCCGGCGGGTCCTTCTCCGGCTCGCTGGCCCGGCTCGCCGGCTGCACGACCCAGAGCGCCGACCAGAACCAGACCGACGCGGGCGGTCAGAACAACAACGGCGGCCAGAACAACACCGGCGGCCAGAACAACACCGGCGGTCAGAACAACACCGGCGGTCAGAACAACGGTGGCGGTCAGAACAACACCGGCGGCCAGAACGGTGGCGGTCAGAACAACGGCGGCCAGGCCGGCAACGGCCCGACCGCGGCGGACTTCGTCGACATCACCCAGGTCCAGCCGAACGTCAAGGCGAAGCCGCGCAAGAGCCGCAACGCCTCGACCGGCACCTTCACCACCCGGTGCGGCGTGAACGCCAACAAGAACTACAACACCGACAACGTCATCGTGGCGCCCGGTGTGACCAACGGCGCACACCACACCCACGACTACACCGGCAACCAGAAGATCAACGCCTTCTCCAGCAACGACACGTTCCTGCAGGGCGGCACCAGCTGCCAGAACAAGAACGACCTGTCCTCCTACTACTGGCCGGTGCTCCGTGCGCAGGACGGCACGCAGGAGTTCGACCAGAACCAGGACGGCGGTGGCAAGGAGGGCAACGTCGGCCGCATCCTGACCGCCAAGCAGGCCGAGATCAAGTACGTCGGCAGCCCGCGGAGCAAGGTCGTGGCGATGCCGCAGTTCCTGCGGATCATCACCGGTGACGCCAAGACCACCACCAACGGCCTGGCGAACGCCAACGCGCACTGGAGCTGCACCGGCTTCGAGAACAAGGTGCAGCTGACCGAGCAGTACCCGATCTGCCCGGAGGGCAGCCAGGTGGTCCGCTCGTTCGCCTTCCAGAGCTGCTGGGACGGCCAGAACGCCGACAGCGCCAACCACCGCACCCACGTGGCGTTCGCCGACCAGAACGGCAACTGCCAGAACGGCTTCAAGGCGATCCCGCAGCTGACGATGCGTCTGGTGTACGACGTGCCACGCCCGGTGATCGAGAACGGTCAGGTGAAGAACGCCTACGCGGTGGACGGCTTCCCGGAGCAGCTGCACAAGGCGGCCACCGACCACGACGACTTCATCAGCATCACGACCGGCAACCTGGCGAACAAGATCGCCGACTGCGTCAACACCGGCCGCAAGTGCCAGTGACGCACTGAGCGGTGACCGGTGAGGGAGGCCGGCGGCGGGAGTTCCCGCCGCCGGCCTTCGCCGTGTGCGGGGCGGCTCAGCTCCCGTGGCCGCCGTGGGCGCTGTGGTCGGTGCCGTTCTCCACGTCCCCGCCGAGCCGGCCGCGCAGCGCGGCGACCACACCGTCGTCGCCGACGGCGACCCACTTGCGGCCCACGAGGTAGTGACCGCCGTAGTCCTTGGCCTCGTTGATCCACTCCCGCTGGCCGCGGTCGGTGGAGAAGGTGGCGAGGATGAACCTGCCGTCGGAGTTCCTGCACAGGGCCTGGCGGATCTCGTCGGCGTCCGTCTGCATGTCCGGCGCGCACTTCACCCGGGCGGCCAGGCTCTCCAGGCTGCCGGTCGCCGTGGGCGGCACCTTCTCGGCAGTGTCGCCGCCGGAGCCGCAGCCCGTCAGCACCAGGACCGCCGCGGCGCAGGCCCCCGCGAGCATCGGTCGGGTCAACCTCATCTGTTCCTCCGGTCCCATCCGGCGGCATCGGGCGCAAGCATGCCGCACAGAGCCCCCGGGGAGGGGGCCCGCCCTTCGATACGGCCGCGGCCCGCGCACTGCTCAAACCCGGTGCGCCGACAGGCACCCGTGTGCGAGGGTGAGCGAGCTGGACGACGCCGTGCGCGCCTGTCTCGCCCTGTGCCTGTCCGGCCTCGGCCGCGACCGCGAGGGCCTGTCGCTCGTCCTCGGCGCCCTAGCGCCTCACCTGCCGCGCTACCAGCGGTCGATGGCGGCCTACGCACGGCTGCTGGTCTCCCCGGAGGACGAGGCCGCCGGGCGGCGGTGACCATTCGACGATCCGTTCGTTCTGCTGAACGTGCAGTCACAGGATGTCGCCCCGCACTCCCCGCCGGCCTCCGCCGCCCCCGTCGTCGACGTGGAACAGGCCGAGGCCGCACTCGTCGAGCACTACCCGCGGCTGGTACGGCTCGCCTACCTGGTGCTGCCGCCGGGCCTGAGCCGCAACCGGCGGGTCCTGACGGCGCACGCCCTGACCCAGCGGGCGCTGCCCCGCGGGCGCTCGTCGGCGTCCGCGATCCCGGCCCAGTCGAGCAGGCGCGACGCCGATCCCGGCTACGCCCTGGTCCGGCTCCAGGTGCTCCGTTCGGCTCTGGAGGCGGGCCTGCCCCGCAAGGGCGGGTGGTGCCCCCGGCGCGCCCAGCTGCCGCCGCTGCTGCCCCAGGTGTGGGGGCTGCGGCTCTTCCCGCGCTCGGGCGGGGCCGACGAACTCGCGCTGGACCAGCAGCTGTCGGCCCTGCCGGCCCCGGCTCGTGCCGCCTACGTCCTGCGCGGTCTGGAGGAGCTGCCGGACGCCACCGTGCGGGAGGTGCTGACGGCCGCGGGCGTGCAGGACGCGGCCGAGGCCCTGCGGCAGGCCGACGGCGTCCCCGCCCGCCACGCCCTGCTCGACTCCCCCGAGTTCGACCCCTGTTCGCTGCAGGTCCGGCCCACGGACCTGAAACGGCGCAGGCGCCACACGAAGGCCGTGCTGGCGGCGGCCGCCGCCCTCGCGGTGTCCGGGGCCCTCGCCGCCCTTCCCGGCGACGGCTGGGGTCCCGACGGTGCGGCCGCCCCCGCGTACGTGGAGAACCCGTCCGCCCGGGCCGCTCTCGACCCGGGGAAGCTGACCAGGGCGGCGCCCACCGCCTGGAAGACCTCCGCCCGCCTGGACTTCTCCGTGTGGCCTGCGCGCGGCGCGCTCACCCGCGACACCGCGCTGCTGCGCCGCGCCCTCGCCGTGTGGGCCCGCCCCGGCCGGGCCGTCCGTGTCTCGGCGACCCCCGGCACCCCGTCGGGCGGTCCCGCCGGTCCCCCGCGGCTGCTGTACGCGGGCGAGGTCGACGGTGCCCGCGTGGTGGTCCTGCACGACGGCCTGCGCATCGTCCGCTACGCCGAGCCGAAGCACTCCACGGCCCGCGCGGCGATCGACTTCGCCCGGGTCGACGGCGCCACCGGTGCCGAGGCGAGCGCCGTGGTGCTCGGCCGCGCCGACGGCAACGTCCGCTATCTGACGGCCCCGTGGGTGACGGCGGCGGCGGAGCGGGACCTGACCGACCCCGACGCGCAGGTGACGGACCTCGCCCTGCGGGACGGCGTCACGACGCCCCTGGCGAGCCCCGCACAGACCGCCGGCGCCTGCACGTCGTGGCACGTGCTGCAGTTGGGGGACGGCTCCGGCCGCCAGCTGCTGAGCGACCTCGGCGAGCTGGTGCCGGCCCACCTCACCACGGGCCGCCCGGCGGCACCGCGCGAGGTCTCCGGGGAGCGGCGGCTGCGCGCGTGGGCACCGTTCGCCTGCTCGCTGGGCGGCGCCCGCGCGCAGGGCGTGCGGTCGGTGAACGCCTGGCAGTACGCCGAACAGTCCCTGCCCGACGGCAGCGGAACGGCCGCCTGGGTGTGCACCCGGGCCGATACCTGGCGCGGCGACGGGACACGCGTGCTGGCCCAGTTCCGCTCGCCGCCGGGGACGTACGGGGCGGTCGCGGCACAGGCCGAGAACGTGCCGCAGTGCGGGCCCCGCGTCCCCCACGTGCTGGCCGGGGTGATGTGGAAGGCGCACTCGGGTTCCTGGTACCTGCTGGCGGCGGGCGACGGCGACACGGCGTCCGTCACTGCGACGGGCGGGATCGCGGGGTCCGTGCAGGGCAACCTGCTCGCCGTCCGGGGCAAGCGGGGCGCGCAGGTGAGTCTGAAGGGGGCCCTTGAGGACGGGACACCGCTCGGCGTGCTGCGGTAGGCACGCCTCGCGCGGACGGCCACCGGGCCCGCGCCGGCCGCGTGCGAGGACCGCGGCCGCTGCGTCCGGCCGAGGCCGGATTCGATCGGTAAGGTGTTCGCATGACTACCGGGGTTCGTCGCAGGATGGGAGTCGAGGAACGGCGGCAGCAGTTGATCGGCGTCGCCCTCGAACTGTTCAGCCGCCGTTCGCCCGACGACGTCTCCATCGACGAGATAGCGTCGGCCGCGGGTATCTCGCGGCCCTTGGTCTACCACTACTTCCCCAGCAAACTCAGCCTGTACGAGGCCGCGTTGAAGCGTGCCTCGGACGATCTGGCGGGCCGGTTCGCCGAACCGCGCGAGGGTCCGCTGGGCGCGCGGCTGCTGCGGGTGATGGGCCGGTTCTTCGACTTCGTGGAGGAGCACGGTCCCGGCTTCTCGGCGCTGATGCGGGGCGGGCCGGCGGTCGGTTCCTGCACGACGAACGCGGTCATCGACTCCGTGCGGCAGGCTGCTTACGACCAGATGCTGTCGCATCTCGGCGTCGAGGACGCGCCCGCGCGACTGGAACTGGTCGTGCGCTCGTGGATCTCGCTGGCGGAGTCGACGGCGCTGATCTGGCTGGACGGCCGGCGCATCCCGCGCGCGGAGCTGGAGCGGCAGCTGGTGCACGACTTCGCCGCGCTGCTGGCCGTCGCCGCGGCCCACGACGAGGAGATGGGCGCCCTGGTGCGCCGGACGCTCCGGGACGAGCCGGGCGACGGCCCGTTCACGGACCTGGTCACGCGGCTCGTCACCCTCGCGTCCTGACCGGGACGGGCCGACCGGACGCCGGACCGACGGCCGGGCCCTCGGGCACCGCGGGTGCGGACGACCCCCGGGCACCGCGGTTGCGGACGGTCCGCGCGGCCGGGCCCCGCGCCGGGCGGGCCCGTCTCAGGCGTCGAACTTGCGGTAGGAGGCGTCGAGGTCGCGGACCTCGGCCGAGGCGTGCAGCGCCAGGCCCCCGGCCGGTTTCACGAACCGGCGCAGCAGCTCGAGCGTCTCCTCGGTGAGCCGGGCCTTGGCGTCGTCGGTCCGGCCGGCGAGCAGCCCTACGGTGACATGTACAACGGCGTGGCCGTCGGTGTCCGGTCCGACCGTGGTGTCCCCGCCGGGGCGGAACTGCGTCTTGCACGCCTCGGGCTTCGCGGCCACGATCTCGACCGCCGCGGCGTGCAGCGCCTGTGCGAACCCGGGCCGGTCGAAGCCGTCCGCCAGCGAATGCGAGTAGTCGACGGTGATCTGCGGCATGAGCACTCCTGTTCTACGGCAACGGGATCACCCTAGGCGGTTCGCGCGCACCGGGCCCGGCCGGGCCACGGCGGCCGGTGCCTGCCACGCCGTTCAGGCCATGCGGGAGGGAAAACGCGAGGTGGAGCGGGTCCGGTGCGGACCCGCTCCACCTGCTACGGCCTCGTCGGCCGTTTCGGGCGCCGGCGTCAGCCGGCCCGGAACACCGCCACCGTGCGCGCCGGGACGGTGAACGTGCCGGACTTCGCGTCGTAGGAGGAGGTCTTCACGACCGCGTCCGCGCCGGACGCCTGCACCGGGTGCAGCCGCAGGTGCGTCCCGGCGAGGGAGCCGACGCGCTGCTCCTGCCGCGTGGGCGTCGCGTTGAAGACGACGACCAGGTCGCCGAGCCGCATGGTGATCACCCCGGGGGTCTCGTCCTTCCCGGACAGCGGGAAGGAGAGGCGGGACTGCACCTGCCCGGCGGTGCCCAGGGAGAAGGCCTTCTCGGTGCCACGGATCCTGAGCAGGTCGCGGTACGCGGACGAGGCGCCGTCGATCTGCGGGCAGCCCACCCGTACGGACGCCAGCAGGGGCCTGGCGTAGGGCCACTTGGACTCGTTGTCGGCCGCCGGGGGCAGCCCGCGGCCGAAGCCGTTGCCGTCCCGGCAGTCCCAGTGGATGGCGTTGAACCAGTCGCCGCTGTCGAAGGAGTTGCGGTCCAGGGACTTCGAGCGCAGCAGGTCCGTGCCCGCCTGGGACAGCGCCGGCCCCTGCGAGAGGGCCGCCGTCGCCATGGCGAGGACCTGCATCCGCGCCCGGTCGTCCGCCGGGGTGTCCTTCGGCAGCTTGTAGGTGAGCGCGTCGAACAGCGACTCGTTGTCGTGCGCGTCGACGTAGGCGAGCGCGTCGCCGGGGGCGTCCGCGTATCCGGCCGGAGCGCCGTTGTAGTCGATGTCCGCGCCGGTGACCTCCCTGCCGTCCGAGGCGGTGAAGCGGTACCTCGCGAGGTTGCCGGTCAGGCCGACCTTGATGAGGTCCTGGTAGTGCAGCAGGCGGGCCTTCTGCTCGGCCCTGGTGCCGTTGGCGTCCGAGGTGTTGGGGTCGGTGTAGAGGCCGGAGGCGAAGCCCTGTACGCCGGGGTCGGCGTCGAAGGGGCCGCCGCCGCGCACCGCGTCACGGGCCCGGTCGGAGAAGGTGGCGATGCCGGTGCCGGCCATGTTCTTCTGCGTGGCCTGCGCGAAGCGGGCGTCGTCGGCGACCTCGCCGAAGTTCCAGCCCTCGCCGTACAGGATGATCTGCTTGCCGTCGACGCCGTCCTTCTCGAGCGTGAGCGCGTCGAGGGCCTTGCGGACCGCGAGGATGTTGGCCTTGGGGTGGTGGCCCATGAGGTCGAAGCGGAAGCCGTCGACCTTGTACTCCTTGGCCCAGGTGACGACGGAGTCGACGACCAGCTTGCCCATCATGGCGTTCTCGGGCGCGGTGTTGGCGCAGCAGGTGCTGTTGGCCACCGAGCCGTCCGCGAGGAGCCGCTGGTAGTAGCCGGGCACGATCCGGTCGAGCACGGAGGTGTCCGCCTGGCCGCTCGCCGCCGTGTGGTTGTAGACCACGTCCATGACCACCCGCAGGCCGTCCTGGTTCAGCGCCTGGACCATCCTGCGGAACTGGACCGTGCGGGCGGTGCCGTCCGGGTCGGTCGCGTAGGAGCCCTCCGGGACCGTGTAGTGGTAGGGGTCGTAGCCCCAGTTGTAGGCGTCCTTCGCGGCGGTCTTCGCCACGCACTCCTGCTGCCTGTCGGAGTCGGCGGGGAAGGAGGCCAGGTCGCAGCCGGGGCTCGCCTGGTCGGCCTTCCGCTCCGGGATGGTGGCGATGTCGAAGGCCGGCAGCAGGTGCACGTACGACGTGCCCGCCTCGGCCAGCGCCCGCAGGTGCCGGGAGCCGTCGCTGTTCTTGTCGGTGAAGGCCAGGTAGGTGCCCTGGTCCTTGACCGGGACGGTCTTGTCCGCGACCGAGAAGTCGCGGATGTGCAGTTCCTGGATCTGCGCGTCCTTCAGCGGGACCGCCTTGGGTTTGCGCAGGGCCGACCAGCCGCCCGGCTCGAGGGTCCTGTCGTTCAGGTCGACGACGAGGCTGCGCTCGGAGTCGGCGGTGAGGGCGACCGAGTACGGGTCGGTGACCTCGTTGGTGACCACCTCGCGCACGCTGGGCGCCCACACCTTCACGACGTACCGGTAGGGCTTGCCCTTCCAGGACGCGGGACCGGTGACGGACCAGACGCCGGTGGCGGCGTTCCGGTGCATCGGCACGCTGTGCCCGTCGAGGTCCACGTGGACGGACTGCGCGGTGGGCGCCCACACCGACAGGGTCGGCCTGCCGTGGTGGAAGACCGGGCCCAGCTCGGCCCTCGTCGCTCCGGGGTACAGGTCGTCCAGCACTCCGGCGGTCTGTACACCGGTCGCGGCGAGCACGGCGCCGTTGGCGGCCCGCTGCGAGGCCACGATCTGCCCGCCGAGCGCCTCGCGGACCCGGTCCCGGTCCCGGGGGTCGACGGACCAGGCGGTGTAGTCCTTCAGGTGCGGGAACCTCGCCTTCTGGGCGTCGGTGAGGGTGGTCTTCGCCAGCCGGAGCCAGCGCTCGTCGTCGCTGGTCAGCGTGGCGTCCTTGACGGCGATCGAGCCGTCGTGGGAGTACAGCAGCTGGGTGGAGGCGGCGCCTTCGGCACCGTTCCACACGACGGTGTCCCGGTCGATCCAGACCGCCTTGGAGGTGGTGAGGTCGAGCGCGGCCGCGCTGCCCGCCCGCTGCGGCAGGAGGTACTTCTCCTGGCCGTTCAACAGCCACACCTCGTAACCGTCGGTCCTGAGGTCCAGGGACTGGTCGGTGGCGAGGTCCTTCTCGTCGCCCTTGTGGACGATGTAGCTGAGGCTGGTGGCACCCTCGGAGAGCGGTACCTCGTAGACCGCGCCATAGGCGTCGGTCTTCACCGGCTTCAGCGGGTTCGACCAGTCGGTGGGGTTCGCGGCGCCCGTCCAGACGTGCAGGCCCCAGCCGTCGTAGTCGCCGTCGGCACGGTGGTAGTGGATGACCGCCTTGGTCCTGTCCTGCACCGGGTGGCCGGGGTTCTCGGTCGCCACGTCGGCCTTGCCCTGCTCGATCCAGACCTCGCCCGTCCTGGTGACGTCGATGCTCCGGTCGGCGGAGACGTCCTTGTCGCCGTCCTTGTCGATGACCAGGAAGCCGACGTCGGAGGCGCCCGGCTTGAGCTTGACCCAGGCGAACGCGCCGTAGGCGTCGCGGCCGGTGAAGGGGTGGCTGGCGGGCCAGTCCGTGGCCTCGCCGTCGGCGATGCCGCCCCAGGCGTACAGGCCCCAGTCGGCGTAGTCGCCGTCGGTGCGCTTGTAGTGGACGACCGCGTAGTCCCGGGAGGAGGCCTTGGGGACCTCGGGCGCGGGCGGGGTGCCGGTGGTGCCGCTCGCCGTGGCGCTCACGGTGTGCCCGGCGGAGTCGATCACGACCGCCTTGTAGCGCAGGGCGGTGCCGGCGGGGACGTCCTCGCCGATGGCCTGGGTGACCTTGTAGGGGGCGTGGTCGGCGCTCCCGAGGGTCTTCCACTTCCCGTTGCCGACCTGGGCGGCGAACACGACCCGGTTCAGCCGGCCGCCGTCGACGCCGGCGGTGAGCTCGACGGTGCCGGTGGCCCCGGCGGCCGGGGCCTTGAGGGTGAGGGACGGCTTCGTGGCGGGCCTGGCGAGGGTGCCGGCGGCCTTGTAGACGACGGCGGTGCCGGCCGGGACGGTGACGGTGACCTTGCGGTCGCCGCCGGTGGTGAGGGTGCCCCTGGCGCCGTGGATCGCGTGGTAGGCCATGTCCGCCGAGCCGGTCGCGAAGGTCGCCGTCTTCGCCTGGTCGGCGTTGTTGAGGGCGACGACGTACTCCTGGCCGGTCCTGGCGTCGGTCCGGGTGAAGGCGTAGACGCCCGCACCGTCGGCCGCGTAGCGCTCGGTCTGGACGCCGTCCGTGAGGGCCGGGTTGGCCTTGCGGAGCCCGGCGAGGGCGGCGATCTGCCGGTACAGCGGCGCGCGGGTGTCGAAGGCGTCGTCGGCGTGGGTGCGGCCGGTGCCGATCTCGTCGTCGTCGAGGTAGTCGGCGACCTTGGAGGCGAACATCGTCTGGCGGGCGTCCTTGTCGCCGCCGGAGCCGGTGAAGCCCTGCTCGTCGCCGTAGTAGACGACGGGGTTGCCGCGGCTGAGGAACATCAGCTCGTTGGCGAGCATGTCCTTCTTCAGGATCTCGGCGTCCGTGGCCTTCGGGTTGTCCTGCTTGAGGAAGTACCCGAAGCGGCCCATGTCGTGGTTGCCGAGGAAGGTGACCTGCTCGTACGCGTTGGCCTTGTCCGTCGTGTACTTGTAGTCGTCACCGAAGACGCTCGCCAGCCTCTGCGCGCTGCCGCCCTGGGAGGCGTAGGCGCGGGCCGCGTCCTGGAAGGGGAAGTCGAGGGTGGCGTCCAGACGGCCCTGGGTGACGTAGGGGGCCGTGACGTTCGTGTCGGCGGAGTAGACCTCGCCGAACATGAAGAAGTTCTTCCGCCCGTGCGCGGCGGCGTAGGCGTCCAGTGCGGTCGCCCACTGGGTCCAGAACTCCATGTTGACGTGCTTGACGGTGTCGATCCGGAAGCCGTCGATGCCGAAGTCGGCGACCCACCGCTGGTAGATCTTCTCCATGCCGCGGACGACCTCGGGACGCTCGGTCCACAGGTCGTCCAGGCCGGAGAAGTCGCCGTAGGTGGTGGACTCGCCGGCGTACGTCGAGTCGCCCCGGTCGTGGTACATCGCCGGGTCGTTGAGCCAGGCCGGGACCTTGGACGTCCGGGCGGCCTCCGGGGTGCGCGGGAAGGACCCGGCGTCGACGGCCGGGAACTTCCGCCTGCCGTCCGCGTAGTCGGCGTCGTCGAAGGGCCGCCCGTCCTTCGTCAGGTAGGGGAAGGCTCCCTTGGACAGGTAGTCGTAGGACTTCTCGCGGTAGTCCACGACGTCGGCGGTGTGGTTGGTGATGACGTCGAAGAAGACCTTCATGCCCTTGGCGTGCGCCTTGGAGATGAGGTGCGCCAGGTCCTTGTTGGTCCCGAAGTGCGGGTCGACCTGGGTGAAGTCGGTGATCCAGTAACCGTGGTACCCGGCCGAGGCTCCCCCAGTGCCTGACGCCTGGGAGGTACCCCCGTCGCCGGCGCCCTGGACGGGGCGGTTCTTGAAGATGGGCGCCATCCAGATGGAGGTGGTGCCCAGGCCCTTGATGTAGTCGAGCCGCTCGGTCAGGCCCTTGAGGTCCCCGCCCTGGTAGAAGCCCTTGTCGGTGGGGTCGTAGCCGGTACTCAGGCGCGAACCGGTCAGGCCGCCCCTGTCGTTGGCCCGGTCCCCGTTGGCGAAACGATCCGGCATGACGAAGTAGAACTGCTCGCGGGTGTCGTCGTGCCGGGCGGGCTGGGCGGCGAGCGCGGCGTCCGAGGGGGGCGCCGGCGGGGTGTCCGCGTGGGCGGCCACCGGTTGCACGAGGGCGGCGGCGAGGGCGGCGGCGACGGCCGCGGCTCTCCTTCGGTACGGGGTACGGCGCTTCGAGGGCGCCGGCCATCTCGGTATCACAGGCGGGAACTCCTTGCGATTACGGCTCTTCTGGGTCCGACCCCACGCCGCGGCTCGGCTCCGGTGCCGGACGCCCGCGTGACCGTATCCCCGACGAAAGGTTTACAGCAAGAGACTTGAAAACATCGGTAAGAGATTTCAACCAACCGACGCCGGCCGGCGCCGCGGTGGGGCGCGGCGCCGGCCGGCGCGGCGTCAGCAGCTCGACTTGCCGGCGTAGACGGCCAGCGCCGTGTTCGCGCCGAGGGTCGCGGTGAGCTGGCCGCTGGAGTTCACCGTCACCATGGTGTTGTTCTGCACGTTGCAGTAGCTGCCGGCCGGCAGCGAGGTCTGGTAGGTGCGGGTCAGCGACGAGGACTCGTGGTTGATGGCCACGTAGCCCTTGCTGCCCCGGCCGAAGGCGATCGCGTTGTTGCCGTTGTCCCACCAGTCGGTGACCGACTGGCCCCGGGTGGCGTTGCGGAAGGCCACCATCGACTTGATCTCGGGCCACTTGTGCTGGCACTTCCAGCCGCCCTGCCAGCAGGCGTCGACCCGGCCGCCGTTGGGCGGGCCCGCGTCCGCGTCGGACCACTCGTAGCCGGAGTTGATGTCCGGGGCGCCGTAGGGCCAGGCCAGCATGAAGACGTTGGCCAGGGTGTAGGCGGCGCCGCTCTTGTAGTTGAGGGTGGAGCCGTTGCGCTCGGTGTCGTGGTTGTCGACGAAGACGCCGGCCACCGAGCCGCTCAGGTACCCCCAGGCCTCGCCGAAGTTCTTCAGGTAGGCGAGCTTCTCGTTGTTGAGGACCCGCTTGAGGTCGTAGGCGTAGCGGAACTCCTGGACGTCCCCGTTGCCGGTGTACTCGGTGGGCTGGACGGCCTCGCCCGAGCCGTAGATGACCTCCTGCTTCCAGTAGGCGGAGGGCTTGCTCAGGCGGCTCTTGATGTTGGCCAGGTCGCCGGCGTCGATGTGCTTGGCCGCGTCGATGCGGAAGCCGTCGGCACCGAGGGAGAGCAGGTCGTTCATGTAGCCCGCGATGGTCTTGCGGACGTACTCCTCGCCCGTGTCCAGGTCGGCGAGGCCCACCAGTTCGCAGTGCTGGACGTTCCAGCGGTCCTGGTAGTTGCTGATCTGTGCGGTGCAGTCGTCGAAGTCGTACGACGAGTACAGGCCGGGGTAGCCGTACTTCGTGTACGACGAGCCGCCGGTGCCGGTTCCACTGCCCGCCGACATGTGGTTGATCACCGTGTCGACGACGACCTTCACGCCCGCCGAGTGGCAGGTGTTGACCATGTTCTGGAAGGCCGCCCGGTCTCCGAGCCGGCCGGCGATCCGGTAGCTGACGGGCTGGTACGACGTCCACCACTGCGAGCCCTGTATGTGCTCGGCGGGCGGGGAGACCTGGACGTAGCCGTAGCCGGCGGGGCCCAGGGTGTCGGCGCACTCCTTGGCGACGGAGGCGTAGTTCCACTCGAAGAGGACCGCGGTGACGTCCTTGGTGCCGGGCGGTGCGGCGTGGGCGGTGCCGGGGACGGCGAGGGCGACGGACGCGGCCGCCGCGAGGGCGAGGGCGCCGGAGAGGGTTCTGCTGGCCATGTGGGGGTTCCTTCTCCGTTGAAGGATCGGCTGGAAGGGCCTGGGGAGACCCGGGGGATCCGATGAAGGGATTTGCTGCAAGCTTTCAACCACTTGCGGTGGAGCAGACCGTACGAGCCCCGACCCCGAGGGTCAATACCCTGGACATGCTCCTGTCACACAGCCGAAACCGGGCCGGTCCAGGGGCACTTGAGGTGCGCCGGTACCCCCGTCGGGAGACGACGGGGCCCGCCGTCCGGTACGGACGGCGGGCCCCTGAAAGACGACGAAAGCTCTTGCGGCGTGTCAGACGGTGGTCCACCACACCGTCGCGTCGGCGGGCACCTTGACCTCCCCGTCGGCCTCCGCGACCTCGTCGCTGGCGAGCAGGGCACGGCCGTACGTCGGCGTGGTGACGGACTCACCGGTGGTGTTGGCCACGCACACGAACCCGCCGCGCCGGAAGGCCAGGACGCCCTCGGGCGCGCGCAGCCACTCCACCGCGTCGCCCGCACCCAGGTCCGGGTGCGACCGGCGGACGGCCAGCGCCGACCGGTACATCTCCAGGGTGGAGCCGGGCACACCCCGCTGCGCCTCGACGCTCAGCTCGCCCCAGTTCGCCGGCTGCGGCAGCCAGCTGCCGCCCTCGCCGAAGCCGAAGGAGGAGCCGGCGCGCGTCCACGGGATCGGCACGCGGCAGCCGTCGCGGAAGCCGTCCTGGCCCTCGCCGCGGAAGTACGCCGGGTCCTGGCGCACCTCGTCCGGCAGGTCGACGACGTCCGGCAGGCCCAGTTCCTCGCCCTGGTAGACGTAGGCCGAGCCCGGCAGGGCCAGCATCAGCATCGTGGCCGCGCGGGCCCGGCGCAGGCCCGTCTCCCGGTCGCCGGCGGTGCGGATCTGGGTGCCGAGCCCGGGCGGGTTGGCGAAGCGGGTGGCGTGCCGTGTCACGTCGTGGTTCGACAGCACCCAGGTGGAGGGGGCGCCGACGGGGCGCATCGACTCCAGGGTGCGGTCGATGACCGCGCGCAGCTCGGCCGCGTCCCAGTAGGCGCCCAGGTACTGGAAGTTGAAGGCCTGGTGCAGTTCGTCCGGGCGCACGTACTGGGCGGTGCGCTCGATGGTGGGCGTCCACGCCTCGGCGACGAAGATGCGCCCGCCCGTCTCCTGCCGCCGTCCGTCCGGCGACGGCCCGGCGGGTGCGCCGCCGTCGCCCGCGTACTCGTCGAGGATCAGCCGCCACTGCCGGTAGATCTCGTGCACGCCGTCCTGGTCGAAGAAGGGCATGACGTCGTTGCCCAGCAGTTTCAGCTGGTCGTGCGTGCCGAGGTCGGGCAGGCCGTCCGCCTTCACCAGGCCGTGGGCGACGTCGATGCGGAAGCCGTCGACACCCATGTCGAGCCAGAAGCGCAGGATGGAGCGGAACTCGTCGCCTACGGCCGGGTGGTCCCAGTTGAAGTCGGGCTGCTCGGGGGCGAAGAGGTGCAGGTACCACTCGCCGGGCGTGCCGTCCGGTTCGGTGATCCGGGTCCAGGCCGGGCCGCCGAAGATGGACTCCCAGTCGTTGGGCGGGAGTTCGCCGTCGCTGCCCTTGCCGGGGCGGAAGTGGTAGCGCTCGCGCAGCGGGGAGCCGGGGCCCTCCGCGACCGCGCGCCGGAACCACTCGTGCTGGTCGGAGGAGTGGTTGGGCACGAGGTCGACGATGATACGCAGGCCCAGCTCGTGCGCGTCGCGGATGAGCGCGTCGGCGTCGAGCAGGTTGCCGAACATGGGGTCGACGGCCCGGTAGTCGGCGACGTCGTACCCGGCGTCGGCCTGCGGGGAGGCGTAGAAGGGGCTGAGCCAGACGGCGTCCACACCCAGGTCGCGCAGATAGGGCAGGCGGGAACGCACCCCTTCCAGGTCGCCCATGCCGTCGCCGTTGCTGTCGGCGAAGCTGCGGGGATAGACCTGGTAGATCACCGCGTCCCGCCACCAGTCGCGGCGCTGGGCGACGGTGGCGACAGCCGCTTCGGGGGAGGAGTGTTCGGCCGAGGTGTGCTGCAGGCTCATGGCGTCCTTGAGGCGATGGGGGGTCCCCTGCCCGGGCGGGGCCGGGCGGGGGGAACGGTCATAAGTCGGGTCCGGGGCGGTGGGTGCCGAGGCGGCCGCGGTGACAGCGGGGCAAGGGGTTCCCTCCCCGCTCGGCGATGACCGGGGAGGGCACCGCGGCCGCCGCCCGCGCGGTCAGGCGCGCGGGAGCCCTGTGCGGCAAGGGGGTCAGCCCTTGGTGCCGCCGGCGGTCAGGCCGGTCACCAGGTTCTTCTGCACGAGGTAGAAGAACGCGGCGACGGGTATCGCGATCAGTACCGCGGTGGCGGCCATCAGATTGCGCTGGGCGTCGTGTTCGCTGACGTAGCTCTGCAGGCCGACGGCGAAGGTGTACTTGGAGTCGTCCAGCATGAACGTCGAGGCGAAGGCGACCTCGCCGAACGCGGTGATGAAGTTGTAGAAGGCAGCGACCGCCAGGCCGGGCTTCGCCAGCGGCATGATCAGCCGGGCGAAGGTGCCGAACGGGGTGAGCCCGTCCACGCGGCCGGCCTCGTCGATCTCGAACGGGATGGTGTCGAAGTAGCCCTTCAGCAGCCAGGCGCTGTAAGGGACGGCCGTCGAGCAGTAGACCAGGATCAGGCCGAGGTAGCTGTCGATGAGCTCCAGGTCCGACAGGATCTGGTACATCGGCACGATCAGCACGGCGATCGGGAACATCTGCGTGACCAGCAGCACCCACATCAGCTTCCGGTAGCCGGGGAAGCGCATGCGGGAGACCGCGTAGCCGGTGGTGGCGGCGACGAGGACGCCGATGACCGTGGTGCCGAGGGAGACGATCAGCGAGCTCTTCAGCCAGTCGAAGAAGTTCGTGTGCTGCAGGACGAACGCGTAGTTGTCGAACGTCATCGTGTCCCAGATGCGCCCGGGGTGCAGATAGTCGTCCTTGTCGGGGCCGAGGGACAGGAAGACCAGCCAGGCGATCGGGAACAGCGCGATCAGGCTCGCCACGATCAGCACGCCGTGGGAGGCGACGGAGGCCGCGAGGCTCCGCCTGCCGCGCGGGGCCGGGCCCGTCAGGCCGGCCACGGCGCCCCGCCCGGTCACCGCGGCGGGGGTCTCGACAGTGGTGGTGCTCATGGGGACTCCTGCCTCAGATCGCGAGCTGCTGCTCATTGCGGTTCAGCCACCGGCGGTAGAACGAGGTGAAGACGATCAGGATCGCCAGCAGCAGGATGCCGTAGGCGGCCGACTGCGCGAAGTCACGCGGCTGCTGCCCGAAGCCCAGGTGGTACGCCCAGGTGACGAGGATCTGCGCGTCCGGGGCGGTGTTGCCGAACAGCAGGAAGATCACGGCGAACTGGTTGAACGTCCAGATGATGCCCAGCAGGACGACGGTGGAGCTGACGGACCGCAGGCCGGGCAGGGTCACGTGCCGGAACCGCTGCCAGGCGTTGGCGCCGTCCATCTCGGCGGCCTCGTAGAGCGAGGAGTCGATGGACTGCAGGCCGCCGAGCAGGGAGACCATCATGAACGGCACGCCGCACCAGGTGTTGACCATGATGGCTGCGAACCGCTGCCAGAAGGTGTCCTCCAGCCACAGCGGCGCCGGCAGGTGCAGACTGTCCAGCGCCGAGTTGACGATGCCGCCGTCGGCGAGCATGAAGCGCCAGCCGAAGACGGTGACGAACGTGGGCACGGCCCACGGCAGGATCAGCAGCAGCCGGTAGAGGGTGCGGCCCCGCATCTCCTTGTTGAGCAGCAGCGCCAGCCCGAGACCGATCGAGTAGTGCAGCGCCACGCACAGCGCGGTCCAGACGATCGTCCAGATGAAGTGCGACCAGAACCGGTCGTAGGACGTCGGGCCGAACAGGATGTCCTGGTAGTTGTCGAGCCCGATGAACGTGTAGGTGGCGTCGATGTGGTTGACGCCGATGGTGCGCGCGGTGTTGAGGCTGTTGGCGTCGGTGAGCGTCAGGTACAGGCCGTACCCCAGCGGGTACAGCACGAGCACCCCGAGCACGACCGCCACGGGGGCGATCATGGCGTAGGCGTACCAGTGCCTCTGGTACCCGTGCTTCAGGCGCCGGCCCAGCCCGGGCCGGGGTCCTCGCTCACCGCGCCGCTTGCCGGTCGCTCGGTCGATGGCGACTGTCATGGTTCGACAACCTTCTGGAGGGTTCGCAGATCAAGGGGTGGGCCGGGGCCACAGGCCGGCGGCCGCCGGATCCGCCCGCTCGGCCGAGGGGGCGGATCCGGCGGCCGGAGGGCCTCACTTGCCGAAGTCAGGGACCAGCTTGGTGAAGGCCAGCTCGACGTTGCTCAGCCCCTTGTCCAGGGGCTCCTTGCCGCCGGCGATCTTGGGCAGCTCGGTGTCGAGCGGAGTCCACAGGGAGCTGTACTCGGGCAGCTCCGGGCGCGGCTGGGCGGCGGCGAGCACGCCCTGGTAGCCGGCGATGCCGGGGTCGGCCTTGACCTGGGCGGTGTAGGCGTCCCCGCGGGTGGGCAGCGTGGAGTTCTTCAGGGCGATGGTCTCCTGCGACTTCGCCGAGGTCATGAAGTTGACGAACTTCAGGGCCGCTTCCTGGTGGGCCTTGTCCGAGCCGGCGTAGACCGAGAGGTTGTGGCCGCCGGTCGGGGCGCCCGCCTTGCCGGCCGAGCCGGCCGGGACCGTGGCGATGCCGAGGTTGGCCTTGTCCTTGAAGGCGGCGCCCTTGTAGAAGTTCGTGATCTCCCAGGGGCCCTGGATGATCGCGGCGACCTTGCCGTTGACGAAGGCGTCCTGGATGTGGGCGTAGGCGTCCGCGGTGGTGTCCGCCTTGTGCAGGCCCTTGCCGGAGAACAGGCTCAGCCAGGTGCCGTACGCCTTCTTGGCGGGCGCCGAGTTCACCGTGATCTTCTTGGCGGAGGCGTCGACGGTGTCGGTGCCCTCGCCGTAGAGGAAGGTCTGCGCGTAGTAGCCCTGGGTCGAGCCCCAGTAGCCGTCGACGCCCGTCTTGTCCTTCACCTTGGCGGCGGCGGACCTCAGCTCGTCCCAGGTCCGGGGCGCCTCGGTGACGCCGGCCTTCTGGAACAGCTGCTTGTTGTAGACCAGCGCCAGGGTGTCGGTGACGAACGGCACGCCGTAGGTCTTGCCCTCGTACTGGGCCTGCTTGACCAGGCTGCCCTGGAACTTGTCCTGGTCCGCCAGGGCGTCCGTGCCGTCCAGGGGCAGGAAGAAGCCCTTCTTCGCGAAGGCGGGCGTCCACCCGACCTCGGAGCGCAGCACGTCCGGGGCTCCCTTGGAGCCGGCGGCCGTGTCGAACTTGTTCTGCGCCTGGTCGAAGGGCACGTTGACGTACTTGACCTTGATGTCCTTGTGAGCAGCCCCGAACTGCTTCACCAGGGCCTGGTACGTCGGCGCCTCGTTCGTGGCGTTGGAGGTGTCCCACCAGGTGATGGTCACCGGGCCGTCCGACTTGCTGTCGCTGTCGCTCCCGCCGCACGCCGTCGCCGCCAGGGCGAGGGACGCCACCAGCGCGGTGGCCGCTATGCCACGCCGCATGAGTTCTCCTTGAGGGTGAAAGCCCGTGAACAAAGGGCGGTCCCGTCCGCCGCCCCGGCCGACTGCGCCGGTGGGGGGTCCCCCGCTCGGGCGAGGCCGAGAGGGGAAGGCAGCCGGGCGACGGTGAACGTAACAGCGATGTAAGCACCGCGAAAGACCTTGCAGAAAAAAAGTGCAAGAGATCGGGAGAGTTACCGCTCCGTGACCTCCGCGCAGGCGCTGCGGCCTCCCTGTTTCCCGCCGCTCAGCAGGCCGCTGCACGCTTGTGCAAGACTCTGCAAGCTCTTGCCATGCCGCCGTGACGGGGGGACGATCCCCTTGCGGACGGGACGCCGACCAGAACACGAGGGAACGCGATGACGCAGCAGCCCGCAGCGGGCCGCACCAGGGCCCGCGCCAGGCGTCCGATCGGTGGGCAAGCCCCCATACGACCGGTACAGTCCAATTCCGTGACCACCACACGGCTTGCCGACATCGCTGCTCAGGCGGGGGTGAGCGAAGCGACCGTCAGCCGCGTCCTCAACGGGAAGCCGGGCGTCGCCGCCACCACGCGCCAGTCCGTGCTGGCCGCCCTCGACGTGCTGGGCTACGAACGCCCCGTCCGGCTGCGGCAGCGCAGCGAGGGCCTGGTGGGCCTGATCACCCCGGAGCTGGAGAACCCTATCTTCCCGGCCCTGGCCCAGGTCATCGGGCAGGCGCTGACCCGGCAGGGCTACACCCCGGTGCTCGCCACCCAGACGCCGGGCGGGTCCACGGAGGACGAGCTGACCGAGATGCTGGTGGACCGCGGTGTCGCCGGCATCATCTACGTCTCCGGACTGCACGCGGACACCACCGCCGACATGGAGCGCTACGAGCGGCTGCGCGCGCAGGGCGTGCCGTACGTCCTCGTGGACGGCTTCTCCCCGAAGGTGCAGGCGCCGTTCATCTCCCCCGACGACCGGGCCGCCATGGCGCTGGCCGTCACGCACCTGGCGTCCCTGGGCCACACCCGGATCGGCCTGGCCCTCGGGCCCAAGCGGTTCGTGCCGGTCCAGCGCAAGATCGAGGGGTTCGTCCGCGCGGTGCAGGACCAGCTCGGACTGAGCGCCCAGACGGTCGAGTCGGACCTCGTCCAGCACTCCCTGTACACCCTGGAGGGCGGCCAGGCCGCCGCCACGGCGCTCATCGAACGGGGCTGCACGGCCGTGGTGTGCGCCAGCGACATGATGGCGCTCGGGGCCATTCGGGCGGCCCGGCAGCGGGGTCTGGAGGTGCCCCGGGACTTCTCGGTGGTGGGCTTCGACGACTCCCCGCTGATCGCCTTCACCGACCCGCCCCTGACGACGATCCGCAAGCCCGTCCCGGCGATGGGCCAGGCCGCGGTGCGCACGCTACTGGAGGAGATCGGGGGAACCCCCGCCCCGCACAGCGAGTTCGTCTTCATGCCGGAGCTGGTGGTGCGCGGTTCGACGGCGTCGGCCCCGGGCGACCGGCCTCGTCCCTGAGGCGGAGGCCCCTGCCGCGCACGCTCTTCGGGGAGGGGGTCCGTACGGCCGGAACCCGACCTCGGGATGATCGGGAGGCGGTGGCTTTTCTGGCACACTCTGTGCCCATGGGTGAGACGACCGTGACGCGACCGGAAGGCCCCGAAGAGGCCGTTCCGCACCCGGTCACGGAGGAAGCCGGGCGAAGCGTCCCGCACCGGCTGCGCACGCCCGGCCGGCCCCGGCTGTGGGTCGAGGTTCTGCTGATCGCGGTGAGTTACTGGACGTACTCGCTGATCCGCAACGCGGTCCCCGAGCAGCGGACCGAGGCCCTGCGCAACGCCTCCTGGATCTGGCACACGGAGCACGCGCTCGGCATCGCCGTCGAACGATCCGTCAACCACGCGGCCGATTCGGTGACCTGGCTGATCGTCGGGATGAACTACTACTACGCCACCCTGCACTTCGCGGTGACGCTCGCCGTGCTCGTGTGGCTCTACCGCGGCCATCCCGGACGCTACGCGGCGGCCCGGCTGGCGCTGTTCGCGACGACGGGTGTCGCCCTGGCCGGCTACTACCTGTTCCCGCTGGCCCCGCCGCGGCTGATGACCGGCGGCGGGTTCGTCGACACCGTCCAGGTCCACCGGACGTGGGGCTCGATGGCCTCCGGCGACCTGAAGCACATGTCCAACCAGTACGCGGCGATGCCGTCGATGCACATCGGCTGGTCGCTGTGGTGCGGTGTGACCGTGTGCGCGCTGGCGACCGTGCCGTGGGTGCGGGTGCTGGCGCTGGTGTACCCGGCGGCGACCCTCGTGGTCATCGTCGCCACCGCCAACCACTTCTGGCTGGACGCCGTGGGCGGTGTGCTGTGCCTGGTGTTCGGCTTCATAGTGGCGTTCGTCTGGTACGGCGCGCTCCCGCACGCCCTGCCCCGCCCCGTCGCACCGCCGCGGACCGCGCTGCCCACCCGGGCGTAAGCCCCCCGGCGCGGCGCGGGCCCGGCCCGTCAGCCGCCGTAGAACAGCTCTTCCACGACCGTCCGGGCCCGGCGGGCCGTGCGGCGGTAGTCGTCCAGCATCTCCCCCACGTGCCCCGGCCCGTATCCCAGGTACCGCCCCACCGCCGCCAGGTCCCGCGGCTCGGTGGGGAACGTGTCTCCCGCCCGCCCCCGCACGAGCATCACCGCGTTGCGCACCCGCGTCGCCAGCACCCACGCCTCGTCGAGGACCGCGGCGTCCTCCTGCGACAGCAGCCCGGCCTCCCGCGCCGCCGCCAGCGCCGCCCGGGTCCGCGTCGTCCGCAGCGCCGGCTGCCCCGCCCCGTGCCGCATCTGCAGCAGCTGCACCGTCCACTCGACGTCGGACAGCCCACCCGGCCCCAGCTTGGTGTGCAGCTTGGGATCGGCGCCGCGCGGCAGCCGCTCGGACTCCATCCGCGCCTTCAGCCGCCGGATCTCCCGCACCGCGTCCTCGTCGAGCCCGCGTGCGGGATACCGCAGCGGATCGACCAGCTCCACGAACCGGCGCCCCAGGTCCTCGTCGCCGGCGACGGGCTCGGCCCGCAGCAGCGCCTGCGACTCCCACACCAGCGACCAGCGCCGGTAGTAGGCCTCGTACGACTTCAGCGTCCGCACCAGCGGCCCCGACTTGCCCTCGGGCCGCAGGCCCGCGTCGATGAGCAGCGGCGGATCCGCGCTCGGGATCTGCAGCAGGCGCCGCATCTCGGCGACGACCCGGTTCGCCGCCTCGGCCGCCTCCCGCTCATCGACGCCGTCCTGCGGCTCGTGCACGAACAGCACGTCCGCGTCGGAGCCGTAGCCCAGCTCGTGCCCGCCGAAGCGCCCCATGCCGATGACGGCGAACCGGGTCGGCAGCGTCTCGCCCCAGCCCTCGCGCACCACCGCCCGCAGCGTCCCCGCCAGCGTCGCAGCCGTCAGGTCCGACACCGCGCCGCCGACCCGGTCCACGAGCGCGCCCTGGTCGGCCTCGGCCGGCTGCGCCTCGGTGCCGTAGGAGCCGACGATGTCGGCGGCGGCGATCCGGAACAGCTCCCGGCGCCGCACCCCGCGCGCGGCCGTGACCGCCTGCTCGGCGCTGCCCGCGCGGCCGACGGCGGCGAGGGTCTCCTGCTCCAGGTGGGCCCGCCCGCGCGGCTGGAGTCCGCCGCCGTCGCCGTCGCCGAGCAGCGCCACGGCCTCCGGCGCCCGCATCAGCAGGTCGGGGGCGAGCCGGCCCGCCGACAGCACGCGCGCCAGGTTCTCCGCCGCGGCGCCCTCGTCGCGCAGCAGCCGCAGGTACCAGGGCGTCCTGCCAAGCGCGTCGGACACCTTGCGGAAGTTCAGCAGACCCGCGTCCGGGTCGGCGGAGTCCGCGAACCAGCCCAGCAGCACCGGCAGGAGGGTCCGCTGGATGGCGGCCTTCCGGGTGACGCCGGAGGCGAGCGCCTCCAGGTGGCGCAGGGCCGCGGCCGGGTCGGCGTAGCCGAGGGCGACCAGCCGCTCGCGGGCCGCCTCCGGCCTGAGCCGGGCCTCGCCGGGGGCGAGCTGGGCGAACGCGTCGAGCAGTGGGCGGTAGAACAGCTTCTCGTGCAGGCGCCGTACGACGCTCGAGTGCCGCCGCCACTCGCGGGTCAGCTCCGCGACCGGTTCGGTGCGCAGACCCAGGGAGCGCCCGAGGCGGCGCAGGTCGGCCTCCTCCTCGGGCAGCAGGTGGGTGCGACGCAGCCGGTGCAGCTGGATACGGTGCTCCATGGAGCGCAGGAAGCGGTAGGCGTCCTCCAGCTGCACGGCGTCGGCGCGCCCGATGTAGCCGCCCGCCGCCAGGGCCTTCAGCGCGTCCAGGGTGGTGCCGCTGCGCAGGGAGACGTCGGTGCGGCCGTGCACCAACTGCAGCAGCTGGACGGCGAACTCGACGTCCCGCAGGCCGCCCGGGCCGAGCTTCAGCTCCCGTTCGAGCTCCGCGGCGGGGATGTTCGCCACGACGCGGCGGCGCATCTTCTGCACGTCGGCGACGAAGTTCTCGCGCTCGGCGGCCTGCCAGACCAGGGGGTCCACGGCGCGGACGTAGTCCTCGCCGAGCTCCAGGTCGCCGGCCACCGGGCGGGCCTTGAGCAGCGCCTGGAACTCCCAGGTCTTGGCCCAGCGCTGGTAGTAGGCGACATGGCTGCTGAGCGTGCGCACCAGCGGGCCGTTGCGGCCCTCGGGGCGCAGGTTGGCGTCGACGGGCCAGATGGAGCCCTCGACGGTGGTCTCGGAGCAGATCCGCATCAGGTGCGCGGCGAGCCGGGTCGCGGCGCGCAGCGCCTCGGCCTCGTCGGTGCCGTCGCCGTTCCCGGCGGGCTCGCCGACGAAGATGACGTCGACGTCGGACAGGTAGTTCAGCTCGTGGCCGCCGCACTTGCCCATCGCGATGACGGCGAGCCGGCAGGCCGCGGCGTCCTCGGGCGCGGCCTCACGGGCGATGCGGAGCGCGGCGCGCAGGGTGGCGGTGGCGAGGTCGGCGAGCTCGGCGGCGGTCTGGGCGACGTCGATGGTGCCGCACACGTCGCGGGCGGCGATGGACAGCAGGCAGCGCCGGTAGGCCACGCGCAGCGACACCGGGTCGTCGGCCCCGGCGAGCCCGCGCTCGAACTCCTCCAGACCGGGGTGCAGGTCGTGCGGCTCGTAGGTGACGAGCGCCTGCCAGTCGCCGGTGTGCCGGGCGAGGTGGTCGCCGAGCGCGGCGGACGCGCCGAGGACGCCGAGCAGCCGGTCGCGCAGCGGCTTGGCCGCTATCAGCGTGTCGAGCAGTTCCCGCCGGGCCGTCGCGTCGGGCTGGGCCTCCAGCAGCCGGACCAGACCGCCGAGCGCGAGGTCCGGGTCGGCGGTCGCCCCCAGCGCCTCCAGCAGCACGGGGTCGTTCCGCACGGGCGCGAGTTCCGGGGTCTCGAGGAGCCGCTCGGCTGCGGCGGCTTCCGTGAAGCCGTGCCGCAGCAGCCGTGTGAAGGTACTGCTTCTGCGCCCCGGCGCCGTCATCCCGGCCTCCCGTCGGATCAGGTGCGTCCTGGCCAGAGCCTAGCCGCAGAGCCCGGCGGGGGGCGCCTGCCGGGGGGCGGGGCCGGGCGCCTGCCGCGTAACCGGAGCGGGGGCGGGGGCGTGCTCATGCCACACGGCGGCACGGGCCGGGGCGTGCTCCTGCCGCGCGGCGGCGCGGGGGCCCGCCGCGTGGCGGGGCCGGGCGTCTGCCGCGCAGCCGGAGCGGGGGCGGGGGCCATCTTCAGCGGGTGGTGCCCTGGCCGAATCCGAGCCCCGAGCCCGAGCACGGCCCGGGGCCGGATCCGAGCCCGGGCCGAGGCCGGCCCGAGTCGGGGTCGGTTGGGGACCGGGGTCGGGCCGGGGCCGGGCCTATCGCCTGCGGTGGGTGGGGACGTGGGGCGAGCCTGACCCTGGGCCCCGGGTGGGGCCAGGTCTGGTCCAGGGCCGCCCAGGTCCCCGGGTGGGGCCAGGTCTGGTCCAGGGCGGTCGATGCGGTGCGCCCGGCAGGGCCGCCGGTCGCCGGTGGCGGCGCCGCGTGGGACCAGGCCCGGGGCGCCGGCCGCCCGGCCGGTCGCCTGCGGTGGCGCCGCCCACTGTTGTCCGCTTCGGTGGTGATGAGCCGCCCGGCCGGACCCGCCGACGGTTCGCCGCGCGCGGCGGGCGGGTCCGGGGACACACCGACGAGGGAGTCAGCCATGGAGATGACGCTGGAAGTGATCCCGCTGCCGGTCGCCGACGTCGACCGGGCCAAGGAGTTCTACCGCGACAGAGTCGGATTCCACGTGGACTTCGACGGCGAGGTGATGCCGGGCGTGCGCATCGTCCAGCTGACGCCGCCGGGCTCGGGCTGTTCGATCGCGCTCGCCCACGGACTCGACAGGCCCACGGGGAACCCCCGGCCGGGGACCTATCACGGGATGCAGCTGTGCGTGGCCGACGCGAAGGTCGCCTACGAGGAGCTGACCTCGCGCGGTCTTGACGTCACCGAGCCGCGGGCGCTCTCACCGCAGGACGGCGGCACGTTCCTGTACTTCCAGGACCCCGACGGCAACAGCTGGGCGATCCAGGAGTACCGGCGCCGGGCGGCCGAGCCGCTGCACCGGTTGCTCGCCGAGCTGGCCGCGGGGCGGTAGGCCGCCGGGGGCCGACCGGCGGCCGACCGCTTCTCCCGGCGCTTCGGCCGGCGTCGCCTCCCGACAGTTCATCCGGTCTTCACCCACCGGGGCGGACGGCGTGGGCCGGCGAACCCTTGGCGTGTGCATGCTCTCCCCGTACAGCCACTCCCGTTCTCCCGTTCCGCCCCTCGCCCGCCCCTGGAGGCTGATGTGTCCGGCAGTTCCGTCCTTCGCCGCGGCCGCGCCGCCCTGGCGTCCGCCACCGCCCTGGCGGCCGTCGCCGTCGGTCTGTGGACCGGCCTCGGCGCCGGCTCGGCCGCGCAGGCCGCGACCGGGGTGCCGACCCCGGACCACGTGGTCGTCGTGGTCTTCGAGAACCACGCCTACAGCCAGGTGATCGGCTCCGCAAGCGCCCCGTACATCAACTCGCTGAAGTCCGGCGGCGCCGACCTCACCCAGTCGTACGCCGAGACCCACCCGAGCCAGCCGAACTACTTCGCGATGTTCTCCGGCTCCACCCAGGGCATCACCGACGACAGCTGCTACACCCCCGGCTTCTCCTCGGCCCCCAACCTGGCCTCCGAGCTGATCGCCGCCGGCCGCAGCTGGGCGAGCTACAACGAGTCGCTGCCGGCCCAAGGCTCGACGACGTGCAGCAGCGGCACCTACGCCCGCAAGCACAACCCGTGGTTCGGCTTCGCCAACGTCCCCACCTCCACCGCCAGGACGATGGCGCAGTTCCCCACCGACTACTCGACGCTGCCGCGGATGTCCTTCGTGGTCCCCGACCTGTGCAGCGACATGCACGACTGCTCGGTGTCCACCGGCGACACCTGGCTGAAGAACGAACTCAGCGGCTACGCCACCTGGGCAAAGTCCCACAACAGCCTGCTCGTCGTCACCTTCGACGAGGACAACCGGCTCAGCGGCAACCGCATCCCGACGGTGCTGTACGGGCAGCCGGTCGCGGCGGGCTCCAGCTCCGCCACGACGTACAACCACTACGACCTGCTGCGCACCCTGGAGGACACGCAGGGCCTGACCACCCACGCGGGCAACGCGGCCTCCGCCAAGGACATCACCGGCATCTGGGCGTCGTGACGTGTACGTAGCGGACAGCCGCGCGCACTCCCCCGCGCCGCCCGGCCCGACCGGGCAGGGGGCGCCCCCGTCCGGCGCCCCGGCGTCCCCGGCAGGCGCCGTCCGGCCCCTCGCCGGGCGGCGCCGCGCCGCGGTCGCCCCCACGGTCCTCGCGCTGGGCACGGTCAGCCTGGTCACCGACGTCTCCTCGGAGATGGTGACGGCGGTGCTGCCGCTGTACCTGGTGGCCGGACTCGGCCTGTCCCCTTTGGGCTTCGGCCTGCTGGACGGCGTCTACAACGGCTTCTCGGCCCTCGTCCGCCTGGCCGGCGGCCACCTGGCCGACCGGGGCGGGGGCCGTCACAAGTGGGTGGCGGCCCTCGGCTACGGCACCTCGGCGCTGTGCAAACCTCTGCTGCTGATCGCGCACTCCCTGACGCCCATCGGCCTGGTCCTGGCGGCCGACCGCACCGGCAAGGGCCTGCGCACCGCGCCCCGCGACGCGCTGATCTCCCTGTCGAGCAGCCCGGAGACCCGCGGCCGCGCCTTCGGCGTGCACCGCGCGATGGACACGGCGGGCGCGCTGCTCGGGCCGCTGGCGGCCTTCCTGATCCTGCGTGCGACGGTCGACGGCTACGACGCGGTGTTCACGGTGAGCTTCTGCGTGGCGGTGGCGGGCGTGCTGGTCCTGGTCCTCTTCGTCCCCGGCGGCACGGCGCGCCCGTCCGGAGCCCTCCCTTCGGGGCGGACGCGGCCGACACGGCCGCGCGGGGCCGTCCCTTCTGCTGGGCGGACGCAGCCGACACGGCCGGTCGAGCTGGGTGGCACCGCGCCGGACCGCACCCCGCCCCCGCAGCGGCCAGGGTCGCCGCGGCCGTCCGGACGCCCCACCCTCCGGGCCGCCGTTGCCCTGCTGCACCGGGGCGACCTGCGCCGGATCGCTGTCTGTGCGGCGCTGCTGGGCCTGGCAACGGTCAGCGACTCCTTCGTGTACCTGCTGCTGCAGCGGCGCCTCGGGGTCCCCGACCGCTGGTTCGCGCTGCTGCCGCTGGGCACGGCGGCCGCGTTCCTGCTGCTGGCGGTGCCGCTCGGTCGACTGGCGGACCGGATCGGCCGCCGGCGCGTGTTCCTGGCGGGCCACGGAGCGCTGCTGACGGTGTACGCGCTGCTGCTCGGCTCCTTCCACGGCACGGCGCTGCCGTACGTCGTCCTTCTGCTGCACGGCGGCTTCTACGCGGCGACGGACGGCGTGCTGATGGCGGCGGCCTCCGAGTGCGTCCCGGAGGAACTGCGCTCGTCGGGCCTGGCGCTGGTGCAGACGGGCCAGGCGCTGGCGCGGTTCGCCTGTTCCCTGGGGTTCGGCGCGGCGTGGACGGTGTGGGGCGACCGCGTGGCGCTCACGGCGTCGACGGTGGCACTGGTGGTGTGCGCGGCGTTCTCCCTGCGCCTGCGCCCGGCAGGCGTCGCAGGGGAACGACGGGAAGCGGCCGCGGGCGCCGGGAAGGACGAGAAGTGACGGTACACGCGCGCATCCTGGTCCTCGTGTCGGTCGTCGCCCTGCTGGCGGCCGTCGGGGTCGCCTCCGTCCTGCACGCCTCGGCGCGGGCGGACCGCCGGAACCGGACGCAGCCGGGCGGTCCGCGGGTCACCGCGGGACGGGTGACCCTGACGGAACCCGGCCGGATGGTGTTCCGCAGCATGGCCTGGGGCCCGCACCGCGACGAACTGACGACGGTCCCGGCCGCCGACCCGTCGGGCCCACGCACCGCTTCGGGCGTCAGGTGCCTGCGCTTCCACGCCGCGGCGGGCACGGGGGTGTGCCTCCAGGCCGTGCACGGCGCGGTCTCGGACACCTACCGCGCGCTGGTCCTCGACGCGCACCTGAAGGAGAAGGCCCGCTACGCCGTTCCGGGGATCCCCTCCCGCGCCCGGGTCTCCCCGAGCGGCCACTTCGCGGCCTGGACGGCGTTCGTCGGCGGTGACTCGTACGCGGGGACGGACTTCTCCACGCGGGCGGCGATCGCCGACGTCAGGACGGGCCGGCTGATCCCGTCCCTGGAAGAGTTCCGCATCGTCAGGGACGGCCGCCCCTACACCTCCCCCGACGTCAACTTCTGGGGCGTGACGTTCGCCGCGGACGACCGCACGTTCTACGCCACCCTGGCGACGAGGGGACGGACGTACCTGGTCCGCGGCGACCTGCGGACGCGCACGGTCAGCACGGTGCGGACGAACGTGGAGTGCCCGTCCCTGTCCCCCGACGGCACGCGCATCGCCTTCAAGAAGCGGGTCGCGGGCCTCCCGAAGGACGCCCCGTGGCGCCTGTACGTCCTCGACCTGCGCACCCTGCGCGAGACGGCTCTGGCCGAACCGCGCAGCGTGGACGACCAGGCCCTGTGGCGCGACGACCGCACGCTGGTCTACGCCCTCCCCGGCGATTACGGCGCGGACCTGTACGAGGTCCCGGCCGACGGCACGGTAAAGCCGCACCGCATCAGCGCGGCGGCGGTGTCCCCGGCGTTCGTGCCCTGAAGCACTCGGCCGCCCCCCGCAGGCCTTCGCCGAGATACCGCGCTGTCGATTCAGGTGCTGCCGACCGACTGCGAGGACCACGTCGGCACAGGTGGGTTGATCGAAGTGCTCAAGTTCCCCGACGGGTCCGCGGTGGGACGCTCCGACGGAGCGTTCTCGACCTCAGCCGATTGACGCCTGCAGCGCCAGCCTGAGTCGCAACAAGTGTGGCGTGGTCGTCGCTCATAGCCCACTCCATGCACCCCCAAGTCCAGGAGAAGACTCCAGGTACCACTGCGCGGCGAGTTGGCGTTCTCCGAAGATCCAGCGTCGGGCCACTGAGGCAGCGGGCGGCGAGCCGCCGTGGACTGATGCCCGCTTGTCCGTGTTCATCCGGTGACTGTTTGTCATCCCTTGACGGTGCTGATCACCCGTTCGCAGGTAAATCTTCGACCGATTGGGGCATACCGATAGCGAGGTGCGGGTGACGCAGGCAACAGTGTCAGACCCATGAGGGACACTGTCAGCGTCGCAGAAGCTACTGGGGGGTAGGGGCTGATTCAGATGACCATCCAAGAGCAGAGGACTTCGGACCACGACGACGACGTCGTCACTGAACTGTCCGAGGAGGAGTTCCGTGAGGCCGCCTACGCGGCGCTGGACCGGCTCGGTCTGACCTACAAGCAACTCCGCGACATGGCGGCCCGCCGTGACTTCGACTCGGCGCAGGCCCAATCACTATGGGTATCCATCGGCGGCGCACTTGATCTCTGACAAGCTTCGTGACCAGACGAACAGATTCGCCAAGGAGATCCAGAGTCTCCTGAACTGCACTATCGCGAACTACATCCAGATGAAGGCGGTCGCGCTCTCCATGGGCGACGACCGTCTTTTCGCGCTCGGACATCTGATCGACAAGACGACGATGACGGCGCAGCGGTTCCCGTTGAAGCCCAGGGCGCCGAAGGTCGAGATGTGGATGGACATCAGCTTCCAGCTGCGCCTGGACGCCGAGCGCGAGCATTTGATGGTCCACAAGTCGTTCTTCGGGGTGTTCGGGTCGCAAGCTGCCAAGCACGGCCTCTTCCACTACGACTACGAACGCGACAAGGCGGACGGCTACCCGGATGCCCATCTACAGGTGTACGGCGCGTCGGAGCTGTTCAGCACGCTGAACGACCCAAGGACGGATGTCGGCCGGTCGTTCTCGCAACTGCACTTTCCTGTGGGCGGCAAACGCTTCCGGCCCTGCCTTGAGGACATCATCGAGTTCCTGGTAGTCGAGCGTCTGGTGGAGGCGCGGGACGGCTACGAGAAGATCCTGGAGACCGGACGGGAGAACTTCCGTCGGAACCAACTGTGGGCCGCGATGCGCCGCGACCCCGACGCTGTCGCGAAGTTCGTAGACCGTTACGGCATCTCGAATTAGTAGCGACGCTCAGAAGGTGCCCCGGGCGGGCATAGGGCCCGGGGCTTTCGTTCGGTGCAATAGTCGACGGCGAGCCGGCAAGGGTCCTGAGGACGGCCACGGACGGGGCGCTGCCCATGCATCTGAGTGTGAATGGCGAGTTGTTCGCCGTGTCGGGCGACAGCGAAGTAGTCCGTCCGACGGCCCGAGGACGACCCAGAGGCCAGGAGATGCGGTGGGGCTGCCAGTCGGCGACCGTCAACCTCTCCCGTCATGTAGGCAGGCACCCGTCCTGACCTGCGACTACAGCACTGGCAGCAGGTTCTTCAGCTCGAACGCCGTGACCTCCGAGCGGTAGGCCTCCCACTCCTGCTTCTTGTTGCGCAGGAAGAAGTCGAAGACGTGTTCGCCGAGGGTCTCGGCGACCAGGTCGCTGCGCTGCATGAGGTCCAGGGCCTCGCCGAGGTTCTGCGGGAGGGGTTCGATGCCCAGCGCGCGGCGCTCGGCGTCGGAGAGGGCCCAGACGTCGTCCTCGGCCCCCGGCGGCAGCTCGTAGCCCTCCTCGATGCCCTTGAGGCCGGCGGCCAGCAGGACCGCGTAGGACAGGTACGGGTTCGCCCCGGAGTCCAGGGAGCGCACCTCGACCCGCGCCGAGCCCGTCTTGCCCGGCTTGTACATCGGCACCCGGACCAGGGCGGAGCGGTTGTTGTGCCCCCAGCAGATGTACGAGGGTGCCTCGCCCCCCGCGCCGGCGGTGCGCTCGGAGCCGCCCCAGATGCGCTTGTAGGAGTTCACCCACTGGTTGGTGACCGCGGAGATCTCCGCCGCGTGCCGCAGCAGGCCCGCGATGAAGGAGCGGCCGACCTTGGAGAGCTGGTACTCGCCCCCCGACTCGTAGAAGGCGTTGCGGTCGCCCTCGAAAAGGGACAGATGCGTGTGCATGCCACTGCCGGGGTACTCCGAGAACGGCTTCGGCATGAAGGTGGCCTGCACGCCCAGCTCCAGCGCCACCTGCTTCATGACCAGGCGGAACGTCATGATGTTGTCGGCGGTGGACAGGGCGTCGGCGTAGCGCAGGTCGATCTCCTGCTGGCCCGGCGCGCCCTCGTGGTGGGAGAACTCCACCGAGATGCCCATCGACTCCAGCATGGTGATGGCCTGGCGTCGGAAGTCCATGCCCACGTTCTGCGGGGTGTGGTCGAAGTAGCCGGAGTTGTCGGCGGGTGTCGGCCGGCTGCCGTCGACGGGCTTGTCCTTCAGCAGGAAGAACTCGATCTCCGGGTGGGCGTAGAAGGTGAAGCCCAGGTCGGAGGTCTTGGCCAGGGCGCGTTTGAGGACGTAGCGCGGGTCGGCGAAGGACGGGGAGCCGTCCGGCATCAGGATGTCGCAGAACATGCGCGCGGTGCCGGGGGCCTCGGCGCGCCAGGGCAGCACCTGGAAGGTCGACGGGTCCGGCTTGGCGATCATGTCGGACTCGTAGACCCGTGCGAAGCCCTCGATGGCGGAGCCGTCGAAGCCGATGCCCTCGTCGAAGGCCTGCTCCAGCTCGGCCGGTGCCACGGCCACGGACTTGAGGAAGCCCAGCACGTCCGTGAACCACAGCCGTACGAACCGGATGTCGCGCTCCTCCAACGTCCGGAGCACGAACTCCTGCTGCTTGTCCATAGTCCGCTTCCTCATCTGTGCTGGTCAGGCCGCCTGCCTCCGGTGCGCGGGAGGCGGTCGGGACCTGAGCATCCCACCACAACACCATTTCATGCGTGTTGCGTATCCGGTTCGCCCGGCCGTCCACGGCCCGAACGTCCCGCGTCCGGCGGGTGTACCGCTTGTGCCGTCCATCTTGCCTGCTCGGACGGCCGTGCGTAACGGCCGGCCGTGAGCAAGAAGGGCGTCGCCCCGGCGGACATCCACTGCGAGGTGTTCCGGCCGGACCTCTGGCCGGCACAGGGCTGGGCCGGTTTCCCGACCGCTCGGCGAAACCCGGAGCTCCACGGCTCCGGGGCTTTCCCGCGTCCGAGCTGTCCCGTCCCCCGGCGGTCCAGGGGCCAGGGGCCACGGCGCACGCCCGGGAGATACCGAGCAGCACCGGTCCCGTCGGGTCGGCCACCATGTCAGTCACGGTGAGCGGGCCCAGCGACGCGTAGAACGCCTCCTGGGCCCGGCGCAGGGCTCCCCGCAGCCGGCACGCCCTCCTCAGCGGGCAGGGAGGGGGGCTGCCCTGGTAGTCGACGACGCCGCCGTCCCCCTCGAACGCGCGGACCACCGCGCCGACCGACCCCCCGGGGCCGGCTCCCGTGAGCGCCAGTCCACCGCCCCGACCGCGCCGGGCGGTGAGCGGGCCCGTGCGGGTGAGTTCGGTCCGCCGGCGTCCGTGCCCGCTCTACGCACGGCCTCCCCCCTCCCACTACCATCAGCGCACCCGTCCGCCCCCTCACCTCCCCGAAGGACACGCCATGGGCTCCGCGCACCAGACCGGCACCGAGCAGCGCAAGGCGCACATGGAGGAGGTGCGGCGCGCCGAGCGCGCCCGGCAGCGGCGTAACCGGGCCCTGCTGATCGCGGCGAGCGTGGTCGTCGTCGCCGGCCTCGTCGCCGGCGGCGTGGTCCTGGTGAGGGGCGGGTCCCACGGCGAGGACGCCGCGAGCGACGGCGGCAAGGGCGACGGCGACTCGGGCCACTTCGCCACCGGCGCGGACGGCGTGCGGTCCTGGACGGGCGAACTGGCGCGCACGCACGTCACCACGCCGGTGTCGTACCCGATGCGGCCGCCCGTGGGCGGCAACCACCACCCCGTGTGGCTGAACTGCGACGGCGACGTCTACACCGGGCCCGTCAGGAACGAGAACGCCGTGCACTCGCTGGAGCACGGCGCCGTCTGGGTCACCTACACCGGCAAGGCGGCCAAGACCGACGTGGACGCGCTCGCGGCCAAGGTGAGGAAGACCCCGTACACGCTGATGAGCCCGTACGAGAACCAGGCCGCCCCGCTCATGCTGTCCGCGTGGGGACACCAGCGCACCGTGAAGAGCGCCGACGACCCGGCCGTCGACCGATTCTTGGCCACCTACGTCCAGGGCCGGCAGACACCGGAGCAGGGCGCCCCGTGCACCGGCGGGACGATGAAGTGAGTCGGCCCGCCCTCCGGATCGCCGGTGCCGCCGCGGCCGCGCTCGTGGCGGCGGGTGCCCTCACCTACGCGGTCGCCGAGGACGGCGGCGGCCCGCGGAGCACGACGCCCGCCGCGGAGTCGGCGGACGCCGGTTTCGCCCGTGACATGGCCGTCCACCATCAGCAGGCGGTGGAGATGTCGTACCTCGTGCGCGACCGCACCGGCGACGCCGAAGTGCGCCGTCTGGCCTACGACATCGCGCAGACGCAGGCCAACCAGCGCGGCATGCTGCTGGGTTGGCTGGACCTGTGGGAGCTGCCGAAGGTGTCGGCTGATCCGCCGATGACCTGGATGGGCATGGGTGACACGCCCGCCGGCGAGGACGGCGCGCTGATGCCCGGCATGGCGACCGACGCGGAGATGGCGAGGCTGGGCCGGCTGAACGGCCGGCAGGCCGAGGTGTTCTACCTCCAGCTCATGACGGACCATCACCGGGGCGGCGTCCACATGGCCGAGGGCTGTGTCGCCCGGTGCACCGTCGGCGCGGAGAAGAGGCTCGCGCGGGGCATGGTCGAGGCGCAGCGGTCGGAGATGCGGCTCATGGCCGACATGCTCAAGCAGCGGGGCGCGGGACCGCGTTAGGGCGCCTCAATTCGCCCAGAACATCGGTTTCTTGGTCTTCTCTTGGCTTGTCCATTCCCCTGGCATGAACGGTTCAGAGAAAGAGTGGCCCCCGTCGCGTGATCCTTCCTGGGGCCTTGCCGCCGCCGGCTCTACGCGGGTCACCGACGACGGAGCACGCGCTGCGCGTGCCATGTGAACCGCATCCCAGGGGGTTCCTCTATGCAATCCAATCGCGCCGTGCTGCGCGCCGGAGTGAGCCTGGCGGCGACGCTGCCGATGCTCGCCGGTGCGCTGGCACTCGGCATACCCGCGGCGCACGCCGCGGACCACCCGGGCCGGGACGTCCTCTCGGGCACCAGGCCCGCGTGGGCCACGGCCAGGGCGGACAAGGGCGCGGCCTCCGACAGCGCCCAGGTCACCGCTCGGGTATACCTGGCCGGCCGCGACGCCGCCGGTCTCGCCGCGTACGCCCGCGCCGTGTCCGACCCGAACTCGGCCTCGTACGGCCGGTATCTGAGCGACGACGCGGCGCGGGCGCGCTTCGGTGCGACCAAGGCCCAGGTGGCGGCGGTGAAGTCGTGGCTGAAGTCGGCCGGTCTGGAGGTCACCGCCGTCACGGCGCACTACGTCGCCGTCACGGGTGACGTGGCCGCCGCCGAGAAGGCGTTCGGCACCCAGCTGCACAACTACGCCAAGGGCTCGAAGACCTACCGGGCTCCGGCGACGACGGCCTCGGTGCCCGAGGAGCTGAAGGGCGCCGTCCTGACCGTCACCGGCCTGGACAACGCCCCGCACAGGGCGAGCCACAAGGACCAGCTGCCGCCGCCGGACGCCGTGTTCAAGAACGCCGGGCCGTTCTCCTCCTACTACGGCTCGAACATCGCGAGCACGCTGCCGGACGCGTACGGCACGAAGGTCCCGTACGCCGTCCAGGGCTACACCGGCAAGCAGTTGCGGGCCGCCTACGGCGCCGGGAAGTACACCGGCGCGGGCGTCCGGATCGCCATCACCGACGCGTACGCCTCGCCGACCATCGCCTACGACGCGGTCACCTACGCCAAGAAGCACGGCGACGCCGCCTGGAAGACCGGCCAGCTGCGCCAGGTGCTGCCGAAGAAGTACACGCGGACCGAGGAGTGCGGAGCCGCCGGCTGGTACGGCGAGGAGACCCTCGACGTCGAGGCCGTGCACGCGGTCGCGCCCGCCGCGCAGATCACGTACGTGGGCGCCGCCTCCTGCTACGACGACGACCTGCTCGACTCGCTCAGCAAGATCGTCGACGGTCACCTGGCCGACATCGTCTCCAACTCCTGGGGCGACATCGAGGCCAACCAGACGCCGGACCTCGCGGCCGCCTACGACCAGGTGTTCCAGTTCGGCGCGGTGGAGGGCATCGGCTTCTACTTCTCCTCCGGCGACAACGGCGACGAGGTCGCCAACACCGGCACCAAGCAGGTCGACACCCCCGCCAACTCGGCGTGGGTGACGGCCGTCGGCGGCACCTCGCTGGCCGTCGGCAAGGGCGACGCGTACCTGTGGGAGACCGGCTGGGGCACAGAGAAGGCGTCGCTGTCGGCGGACGGGAAGAGCTGGGCGAACTTCCCCGGCGCGTTCACCTCCGGCGCGGGCGGCGGCACCAGCAGCACCGTGCCGCAGCCGTACTACCAGAAGGGTGTCGTGCCGAAGGCCCTGGCCACGGCCCACAGCGCCGACGGCAACCGCGTCGTCCCGGACATCGCGGCGATCGCCGACCCGAACACCGGCTTCAGGGTCGGCCAGACGCAGACCTTCCCGGACGGGACGCAGAAGTACAGCGAGTACCGCATCGGCGGCACCTCGCTGGCGGCGCCCGTGATCGCGGGCGTGCAGGCCCTCGCGCAGCAGGCTCGCGGCGGCAAGGCGCTCGGGTTCGCCAACCCGGCGATCTACTCGAAGTACGGCAAGACGGGCGTCTTCCACGACGTGACGGACAACCCGACGGGCTCCGGCCTGGCGGTCGCCCGGATCGACTTCGTGAACGGCCTCGACGCCGCCGACGGCCTCGCGACCTCGGTCCGCAGCCTCGGCAAGGACAGCTCGCTGTCCGCGGTGAAGGGCTACGACGACGTCACCGGCGTGGGCTCGCCCGCGAACGGCTACGTCCAGTCGTACCGGCGTCACTGAGTACCGGCGTCAGTGATCCACTGACCCGGTGGAGGGGGCGTGGGGTGCTGGGGCCCCACATACACCACCCAGGGGAACGGGCAAACCTAAGTTACCCGCCCCCCCCCAAGCTCAATCCACCGCCGCACAGAGACTACGC
>NZ_JBSFNN010000036.1:40616-64702 GCF_053587115.1 Streptomyces sp. NPDC003697 | reverse complement strand
ATCCGGGTGATGGCGGTGCCCACACCACCGGCAGCGCACCCCGCGTCGACGCGCCGGCCGCTGCGGGCGGGCACCCCCCCGGCACGTCCCCTCTCGTCCGCTCCCGGGTGCGGGTGCGACTCGCCGGCTCGTTTCCTCTCGTTCGCTCCCGGGTGCGGGTGCGGCTCGTCGGCGCTCCCGGGTGCGGGTGCGGCTCGCGGACGCGTTTCCTCTCGTTCGGGTGGGGTGTGCGGGGTGGTTCTACTGGCAGCCGCAGGTGGAGAGGGCTGTGGCTGTTCGGTCGAGGGCCGACTGGGCCGCGTTCGGGTCGGTCGTGCCGTCGGTGAGGAAGGCGAAGGCCAGGAGGCGGCCGTCGCGGTCCACGACCGTGCCCGCCAGGGTGTTGACGCCCGTCAGGGTGCCGGTCTTGGCCCGTACGAGGCCCGCCGCGCCGTCCGTGTAGCGGCCGCTGAGGGTGCCGGTGAAGCCGGCGACCGGGAGGCCGGTGAGGGCGGGGCGGAGTTCGGGGGAGGCCGGGTCGGCGGCCTTGGCCAGCAGGGACGTGAGGAGGTCCGCGCTCAGTCTGTCGGCGCGGTCCAGGCCGCTGCCGTCGTGGAAGGCGGCGGCGCCCACCGGGAGGCCGAGCTTCCTCAGCTGGGCGGCGATGGCCGCCGCGCCGCCCGCGAAGTCCGCCCGGCCGCCCGTTCCGAGGGCCGTCTGGCGGGCCAGGGCCTCGGCGATGTCGTTGTCGCTGTTGGTGAGCATGCGCTCGACCATGGCGGACAGCGGGGGTGAGGAGACGGTCGCGACGGTCTGCGCACGGGACGTGGCCTTGGCGGGGACGGGGGCGGTGGTCGTGACGCCGTGGCTTTTCAGGACGGCCGCGAACGCCTGGGCCGCGGCGGCGGCCGGGTCCGTCGCGCGGGGCGCCGGGCCGCTCGTGGAGGCGTCGGTGCGGGCCTCGTCGGCCATCAGGGCGGTGACCGTGGCGAGGTTCTCGTTGACGCCGATGGGGTGAAGTCCGGGGCCGGCGTACAGGGTCGTGTCGTACGACAGCGTGACCTTGGTCAGCCCGCGTTTGCTCAGGGCGGCGGCCGTCCCGTCGGCGAGGGTGCGCAGGCTTGCCCAGCCGCGGGCGTCCGGGCGGGCGGTGAGGGTGGGGTCGCCGCCGCCGATCAGGACGAGTTCGCCGGTGCCGGGCTCCAGGGCGGCGCGGGTGGTGAGGCGGTGGTCGGCGCCGAGGGCGGACAGCGCGGCGACGGCGGTGGCGATCTTCGTGGTGGACGCGGGGGTGAGCGCCTCGCCGGAGGCGCGGCCGTACACGCGGCGGCCGGTGGCGACGTCGACGACCGCGACCGAGCGGCGGGTGCCGAGCGCGGAGTCGTCCAGGAGCGGGTCCAGGACGCCGGCGAGGGCCGGTCCGGCGGGCGCCGAACCGTCGGTGCCGCCGACGCCCGCCAGCACGCTCGCGGCGCTCGGAGCCGGGCGCGGCGTGTCCGCCGTCACGGGCAGGTCGCCGTGATCTGCGCCACCCGCGCGCCCCAGGGCGGCCGCCCGCTCCCGCTCGGCCGTACGCTGGCCGGAGGAGTCCCAGGGGCCGGCGGCGGTCACCACGCAGGCGGCCAGTGCCAATCCGGCCGCGGCGGCGCCGGCGGTGTACTGCCAGGTCCTCGGCACCCGCTCGAGCCGTACGACATGCGGCCGTACGGCCCGTGCGAGACGTGCCCCTGCGGCCCGCCAGGCCCTCAGCTCCGGCACGACCACCAGCCCCTTTCGCGATCACACTCGTGCGTGAGGGACACTTAACCACCAGAACTATGTGCTGATCATGGAGGAGCCACCGGTGGAGTTCGACGTCACGATCGAGATCCCGAAGGGTTCGCGCAACAAGTACGAGGTGGACCACGAGACCGGTCGTATCCGACTGGACCGCCGGCTCTTCACCTCGACCAGCTACCCGGCGGACTACGGCTTCGTCGAGAACACGCTCGGCGAGGACGGCGACCCGCTGGACGCCCTGGTCATCCTGGACGAGCCGACGTTCCCCGGCTGCCTCATCAAGTGCCGCACCATCGGCATGTTCCGCATGACGGACGAGGCCGGCGGCGACGACAAGCTGCTCTGCGTGCCCGCGTCCGACCCGCGCGTGGAGCACCTGCGGGACATCCACCACGTGTCGGAGTTCGACCGCCTCGAGATCCAGCACTTCTTCGAGGTGTACAAGGACCTCGAGCCCGGCAAGTCGGTGGAGGGCGCCAACTGGGTCGGCCGCTCCGACGCCGAGGCCGAGATCGAGCGGTCCGTCAAGCGGTTCCAGGAGCACGGCGGTCACTGACCGCTTGTGGGGCCGGTGCTCAGGCCGGATCCCCTGCGGGCCGCGCGACCTCTGCCGGGGTGGCGCGGCCCGTCCGCGTGTCGACGCGCATACTGAGAGTTACGAAAGGTGTCGTTCAGGGAGCGTTGCTCAGTGACGGATGCGGAGGACCGCAAGCCGCAGTCGGACGAGGTACGGAGCACGTTCAGGGTGCCCGTGGCCGTGCCGACGGGCCCGGTGGCCGACAGCGAGTCGTCCACGACCTCGGAGTTCGCCATCCCACGGGGGCTGGCCGTGCCCAAGGGCGGGAGCGAGTCGGAGACCACGTCGGAGTTCGCCCTTCCGGCGGGTCTCGGCGTGCCGCCCCAGGCCCCGGCCCCGGAGGCCGAGGGCTCCGCCTTCAGCCTGCCGAGGACCTACAGCTCACGCCAGGCCCCGCCGGCGTTCACCCCGCCGAACGGCATCCCCCTGGTCAGCCTGACCAAGGACGTGCCCTGGCAGGACCGGATGCGCACGATGCTGCGCATGTCGGTGACCGAGCGGCCGGCGCCCGAGCCGCCGCCGAAGGCCGACGAGGGCGGCCCGGCCGTCCCCCGCGTGCTCGACCTCACCCTGCGTATCGGCGAGCTGCTGCTCGCCGGCGGTGAGGGCGCCGAGGACGTGGAGGCGGCGATGTTCGCGGTCTGCCGGTCCTACGGACTGGACCGCTGCGAGCCGAACGTCACCTTCACCCTGCTGTCGATCTCCTACCAGCCCTCCCTCGTCGACGACCCGGTGTCGGCGGCCCGGACGGTACGGCGCCGGGGCACCGACTACACGCGTCTGTCGGCCGTCTTCCGCCTCGTCGACGACCTGAGCGACCCCGAGACGCACGTCTCGCTCGAGGAGGCCTACCGGCGACTCGCGGAGATCCGCCGCAACCGGCACCCCTACCCCGGCTGGGCGCTCACCGCGGCCGCCGGGCTGCTCGCCGGCGCGGCCTCCGTGCTGGTCGGCGGTGGGCTGCTGGTCTTCGTCGCGGCCGCGCTCGGCGCGATGCTCGGCGACCGGCTGGCGTGGCTGTGCGCGGGACGCGGGCTGCCGGAGTTCTACCAGTTCACGGTCGCCGCGATGCCGCCGGCCGCACTGGGCGTCGCGCTCACCGTGGCGGACGTCGACGTGAAGGCGTCCGCGGTGATCACCGGTGGGCTGTTCGCGCTGCTGCCGGGACGGGCCCTGGTGGCCGGGGTGCAGGACGGCCTGACCGGCTTCTACATCACCGCCTCCGCGCGCCTGCTGGAGGTCATGTACTTCTTCGTCGGCATCGTCACCGGGGTGCTGGTGGTGCTGTACTTCGGCGTGAAGCTCGGCGCGGAGCTCAACCCCGACGCCGCGCTGGGTATCGGCGATCGGCCGCTGCTGCAGATCGGCGCGTCGATGCTGCTGTCGCTGACCTTCGCGGTGCTGCTCCAGCAGGAGCGCTCCACCGTGCTCGCGGTGACGCTGAACGGCGGCGTCGCATGGTCGGTGTACGGCGCGATGCACTCCGCCGGCGGCCTCTCGCCGGTCGCCTCCACCGCGGTCGCCGCGGGTCTGGTCGGGCTGTTCGGGCAGCTGCTGTCCCGTTACCGGTTCGCGTCCGCGCTGCCGTACACCACGGCCGCGATCGGGCCGCTGCTGCCGGGTTCCGCGACCTACTTCGGTCTGCTGTCCATCGCGCAGAACAACATCGACAAGGGGCTGGTCTCCCTGGCCAAGGCGGTGTCGCTCGCCATGGCCATCGCGATCGGGGTGAACCTGGGCTCCGAGATCTCGCGGATGTTCCTGCGGATCGGCTCCCTCCAGAAGCGCCGGGCCGCCAAGCGGACCCGCGGCTTCTGAGGCGGCGCGGCACCGCCGCCTGCTTACGGGGCCCGGTAGTAGCCCTGGTCGTGGGGGTACTGCCGCGGGTCCTGCCGCCCGTCCCCCTGCGGGTGCTGATGCGGGTCCCGGTGGGGGTACTGCTGCGCGTCCCCCTGGGGGTCCTGGTGGGGGTACTGCTGCGGGTTCTGAGGGGGGTACTGCTGCTGGTACTGCCCGCCGCCGTACTCCTCCGGGCGCCCGTAGCCGCCGCCGTACTGACTCCCGTCCTGCGGCTGCTGCTGGGGGTACGGGTACTGCTCCTGGGGGTGCTGCCGGCCGCCGTGGTACTGCTGGTCGTGGCCGTACTGCTGGTGCTGCTGCCGCTGCGGGTACCGGCCGTCGCCGTAGCCCTGGTCGTGGCCCTGGCGGGGCTGGTCCTGGTGGGCCGGCTCGATCCGCCGCAGCTGCGTCGTGGCGTCGTCCATGACCGGCTGCCGGTGCTGTGCGGGCTGCTGCCGGTCCTGGGCCGGGTCGTCCTTCGGGGTGTTCCTAGCCTTGGAGCGGGCCCGCCAGAACTCGATGACGATCGGGACCACCGAGACGAGGACGATCAGGATGAGGATCGCCTCGATGTTGTTCTTGACGAGGGCGATGTTGCCGAGCCACGAGCCGAGCAGGGTGACGCCCGCGCCCCACAGGACGCCGCCGATGACGTTGAAGGTCAGGAACGAGCGGTACCGCATGCCGCTGACGCCCGCGATGATCGGCGTGAACGTGCGCACGATGGGCACGAAGCGGGCCAGCACCAGGGACTTGGGGCCGTACTTCTCGAAGAACTCGTGCGCCTTGGTGACGTTCTCCTGCTTGAACAGACGCGAGTCGGGGCGGCTGAAGAGGGACGGGCCGACCTTCTTGCCGAACATGTAACCCGCCTGGTCGCCGAGGATCGCGGCCACGGAGATCAGGGCGATCGCGCCCCACAGCGGGAAGTCGAGCTGGCCGGAGGTGATCAGCAGCCCGCAGGTGAACAGCAGGGAGTCGCCCGGCAGGAAGAACCCGATGAGCAGACCGGACTCGGCGAAGACGATGAGGAGCAGGCCCCAGAGTCCGAAGGTGTCCAAGAGGTAGTTCGGATCGAGCCAGCTCGGGCCGAGGGCAAGCGTCGTCACGGTTCCGGGCTCCTGAGGGGGTGGGGAAGATACGGCGGCGGGTTCGCTTCCGGTGCTGCCGCACAAAGCTATCAACGCCTTGTGACCACCCCGCGTTCCACGGGGGCCGACCGGACCCACGGCGGGCCGGTCCTCCGCGCGACGTGACCGCAGCGGCCGGTCCGGGTGCGCGGGACGGCGGTGGTTCCGGCCCGGAGCGGCGCCCCGGGCCGGGGTCTCAGGTGTGCCGGGCGGCGTTGGCGAGGATCGCCTCCCTCAGGTGCTCGGCGAGCCCCGGCCGCAGCGCGTCGTAGAACGCCCGGAAGCGCTCGTCGGCGACGTACATCTCCCCGAGGCACCGGTGGAGCTCGTACGAGCAGTCGTAGAACCACGTGCGGATGTGCTGCCGGTGCTCCTCGGCCAGGTCCATGGCCGCCTCCCCGGCCGGCGGCTCCCCGGCGTCCACCAGGGCGCGGTAACGCTCGCCCCAGGCGTCGGCCTCGGCCCGCATCCGCCTCCAGTCGTCCTTGCCGTAGCGGGCGGCGCGGCGCTGCGACTCGGCGTACTCCGCCGTGCCGCCCCAGCGCTGTTCGGCCTCCTCGGCGTACTGCTCGGGGTCCTGGTCGCCGAAGACCTCGAACCTCTCCTCGGGCGTGAGATCGATGCCCATCCTGCGTGCCTCCATGGCGTGCTCCACGGCCGCGGCCATCCTCTGCAGTCTCTCGATCCGCGCGGTCAGCAGTTCGTGCCGGCGGCGCAGGTGCGCGCGCGGGTCCGCGTGGGGATCGTCGAGGAGGACCGCGACCTCCTCCAGCGGGAAGCCGAGCTCCCGGTAGAACAGGATCCGCTGCAGCCGGTCGAGGTCGGCGTCGCCGTAGCGCCGGTGACCCGCGTGGCTGCGTCCGCCCGGGACGAGCAGACCGATGTCGTCGTAGTGGTGCAGCGTGCGCACCGTGACCCCGGCGAACCCGGCGACCTCTCCCACCGAGTAGCTCACTTCCGCTCCCTTCCGTCGTGCGCGCTCCACGCTGCCGCCTCACGCCGCGTGAGGTGCAAGCGCACGGCTCCCCCGCGTCCGGGCGGAGATCCTTCCGGATGTCCCGCCGCTTTCGTCCGCTTATCGTGAGCCCGTGGCCCAGGACACCGCAGAGCGGACCACCGGCGCTCCGCCCGCCCCGGCCCGCCTGCCGCTCCGGACGCTCGTGCCCGCCTTCTTCGTCGGCGCCGGGGCGAGTCTGCTCTTCCTGCTGGTGAGCGGGGTGGCCGAGCAACTGCAGCGGGTGCTGTGGGGTGACCTGCCCGAGGCGCTCGGCGTCGGCCCGTACTCAGTCATCGGCTCCGCCCCTGGGCCTGTGCGCGCACGCGCTGGTGCCCGCGGTGCGGCCGGCGGTGGGTGTGGCGGCGGGCGTGCCGGGGGTGCTGCGGGCCATCGCCCGGCAGGGCTGGATCAGCCTCTTCACGGCCGCGGTCCTCGTGTCCTCGCCGACGATCCTCACGCTGCTCTGCGCGGCCACGCTGCCGGCCCGGCCGCTGGTGACCGGGCGGCCGCAGACGCGACTGCGGGAGGACGGTAGGCGATGCGCTGACGGCCCGCGGTCCTTCACACACCTCACGTTTCCCGACCCTTCAGGCACCCCGCACCAAGACCCCGAGGAGGCTCCATGCCGCTCCACAAAGGCCGTCGCATGCTCGACGAGCGGCCACGGTCCGTCAACCCCTTCTACGCGGAGGCGAACCCGGTCGGCGGCATGACCGAGGCCCCGCCCAAGCACCGGCTGCCGGACGCCCCGCTGGCGCCCACCACGGCGTACCAGCTGGTGCACGACGAACTCATGCTGGACGGCAACCCCCGGCTGAACCTGGCCACGTTCGTCACCACCTGGATGGAACCGCAGGCCGGGCAGCTCATGGGCGAGTGCCGCGACAAGAACCTGATCGACAGGGACGAGTACCCGCGCACCGCCGAGCTGGAGTGGCGCTGCGTGTCGATGCTCGCCGACCTGTGGAACGCGCCGGACCAGGAGGCCGCCGTGGGCTGTTCGACGACGGGGTCGAGCGAGGCCTGCATGCTCGCCGGGATGGCCCTCAAGCGGCGGTGGGCACGGCGCAACGCGGACCGCTACCCGGGCCGCGACGCCCGCCCGAACCTCGTCATGGGCATCAACGTCCAGGTCTGCTGGGAGAAGTTCTGCACCTACTGGGAGGTGGAGGCCCGCCAGGTCCCCATGGAGGGCGACCGGTTCCACATCGACCCGCAGGCCGCCGCCGACCTGTGCGACGAGAACACCATCGGGGTCGTCGGCATCTTCGGCTCCACGTTCGACGGGTCCTACGAGCCGATCGCGGACCTGTGCGCGGCCCTGGACGCCCTGCAGGAGCGGACGGGCCTCGACGTCCGGGTGCACGTCGACGGGGCCTCGGGCGCCATGATCGCCCCCTTCCTCGACAAGGACCTGGTCTGGGACTTCCGCCTGCCGCGCGTGTCCTCGATCAACACCTCCGGGCACAAGTACGGACTGGTCTACCCGGGCGTCGGCTGGGTACTGTGGCGCGACCAGGAGGCACTGCCCGAGGAACTCGTCTTCCGCGTCAACTACCTCGGCGGCGACATGCCGACCTTCGCGCTCAACTTCTCCCGGCCCGGCGCCCAGGTCGTCGCGCAGTACTACACGTTCCTGCGGCTGGGCCGCGAGGGCTACCGGCTGGTGCAGCAGTCCACCCGGAACGTGGCCCGGGCGCTGGCCGGGCGGATCGAGGAGCTCGGCGACTTCCGGATGCTCACCCGGGGCGACGAGCTGCCGGTGCTCACCTTCACCACGGCGCCGGACGTCCAGGCGTTCGACGTCTTCGACGTCTCCCGGAGGCTGCGGGAGAGCGGCTGGCTGGTGCCCGCCTACACCTTCCCGCCCAAGCGCGAGGACCTGGCGGTGCTGCGGGTGGTCTGCCGCAACGGGTTCTCGACCGACCTCGCCGACCTGTTCCTGGAGGATCTGGAGCGGCTGCTGCCCGAGCTGCGCCGGCAGCAGCATCCGGTGACCCGGGACCGGCGGGCGGCGACCGGTTTCCACCACTGACGGCAGGCTGCGAAGGGGCCCGCGCCGTCCCTGGCGTCAACCGCACGCCGGCCGACGCGCGCCCCGGCCCGCCCGCGTCACCCGGCGGCCGTCCGGTCAGGCCCCGGGTGTGCCCTGCTCCCTCGTCGCCAGCTCGAACGCCGTCGTGCCGTCCAGCGACTCGCGGAGGATGTCGGCGTGGCCGGCGTGCCGGGCCGTCTCACGGATCAGGTGGAGCACCAGCCAGCGCAGGGAGACGCGCTCGTCCGGCGGGAACCAGGGATCGTTCGGCAGCGCGAACGTGTCGTCGAGGCTCGGGGCGGAGCGGATGTGGTCCTCCGTCGCGTCGGCGACCTTCTCCCAGTACGCGAGCTGCGAGGCCACCGTCTCCCCGTCGAGGAGGGCGAAGGACTCGTGCCAGTTCGACTCGTTCCGCTTGACCGCCGGCGCCTGCCCCCTGGCCCGGGCCAGCCAGCCCTCCTCCGTCTCGGCCAGATGCTTGACCAGGCCGCCGAGGGACAGCTCACTCGCGCAGGGCCGGGAGCGGGCCTGCTCCTCGGTCAGCCCGAGCACCGCGCGCCGCACGCCGCCGCGCTGCTCCGCGAGGAAGGACAGCAGCGCCCCGCGCTCGTCGCCCTGCGCCTCGGCTCGCACGTGCATGACCATGACCGGCCGCCTTTCGTCGGATCCGCCGGCGGAGACCTGTCCTCCGCCCGACACCGACGACGCTATGGGCCGTTGCGGTCGGGTCCTGTCCGCAACGGCCCGTCGACCACCCCTACAGGGGACTCAGAAGGGGAACCTGCTGCGTCCGTGCTGCACGGAGATCCACTTGAGGGTGGTGAAGGCCTCCACGGTCGTCTCACCGTTCAGCCGGCCGGCGCCGGAGTGCTTCTCGCCGCCGAAGGGAACGAGCGGCTCGTCGTGGACGGTGCCGTCGTTCACGTGGAACATGCCGGTGTCGATCCGCTGGGCGAAGCGCACGCCGCGCTCCACGTCACCGGTGTGGACCGCGCCGCTGAGGCCGTACGGCGTGTCGTTGACGATCCGCACCGCCTCCTCCTCGCCGTCGAACGGAACGAGGAGGGCGACCGGGCCGAAGACCTCCTGCCGGAGCAGGGGCGAGTCGGCGGGGACGTCCGTCAGCACGGACGGCTCGACCAGGTTGCCCGTGACCTTGCCGTGCACCAGGGCGGTCGCCCCCTCGGCGACGGCCTGCTCCACCACGCCCGAGAGGGCGTCCGCCTGCGAGGAGTTGATCACCGGGCCGATGACGGTCTCCGGGTCGCGCGGGTCGCCCACCTTCAGCGACCTGACCTTGGCGACGAACTTCCCGGTGAACTCCTCGGCCACCGAGCCGTCGACCAGGATGCGGTTGGCGGCCATGCAGACCTGGCCCTGGTGCACGTACCGGCTGAAGACGGCGGCGTCGACCGCGTAGTCCAGATCGGCGTCGTCGAGCACCACGAGGGCGCTGTTGCCGCCGAGTTCGAGCACCGAGCGCTTGAAGTGGGAGGCGCAGACGGTGGCGACGTGCCGGCCGACCTGGTCGGAACCGGTGAAGGAGATGACCTTGGGGACGGGGTGCTCCAGGAACGCGTCGCCGATCTCCGCTATGTCCGTGATCACGACGTTGAGCAGACCGCCGGGCAGACCGGCGTCCTCGAAGATCTTCGCCACCAGCGAACCACCGGTGATCGGGGTGTTCTGGTGCGGCTTGAGCACCACGCCGTTGCCGACGGCGAGGGCCGGCGCGACGGACTTGACCGACAGCAGGAAGGGGAAGTTGAACGGGCTGATCACGCCGACGACACCGACGGGCACGCGGTAGACGCGGTTCTCCTTGCCGTCGGCCGGGGACGGCAGGATCCGCCCCTCGGGACGCAGCGCGAGGTGGATGGACTCGCGCAGGAACTCCTTGACGAGGTGGAGCTCGAAGCCGGCCTTCGTGCGCGTGCCGCCCAGCTCGGCGATGATCACCTCGGCGATCTCCTGCTCGCGTTCCTCGACCAGACGCAGCGCCTTCTCGAACACCGCGCGGCGGGCGTAGGGGTTGGTCGCCGCCCACTGCTTCTGGGCGCGGGCGGCGGCACGGTAGGCCTGGTCGACCTCGTCCACCGTGGCTATCGTGATCGAGGCCAGCTTCTCGCCGTCGTACGGGTTGAAGTCGATGATGTCCCAGGCCCCGCTGCCCGGGCGCCACTCGCCGTCGATGTACTGCTGGGCCAGGTCGGTGAAGTACGACGACATGTGATCCTGAATCCCCCTGCCGCGAGGCGGTCGAAGCAGTCGGAGCAACACCCGATCGACGTCCGATCACTTCTTGGTCTGATGTGACGTCATCGTACGTCTGTGGCAGGCAGGTTGGGGACCGAGTTCGACCATCCGGCACACAGGTCGACGGGCGCGGGAGACGCGTGCACGTACCCCGCCCCGGACGCGATCGCTACGACAGCTGCAGCAGTCCCCGCAGCAGGTCCCGGCTCCCGTCCGGCCCCGGGCTGTCCTGCTGCAGCGCCTTCAGCGCCCTCTCGTACTGGGCGACGTCCTCGCCCTTGTCCAGGTAGAGGGCGCTGGTCAGCTGCTCCAGGTAGACCACGTCCGACAGGTCGGACTCCGGGAAGCTGAGGATGGTGAAGGCGCCGGACTCCCCGGAGTGCCCGCCGAAGCTGAACGGCATCACCTGCAGCCGCACGTTGGGCCGCTCGGACATCTCGATCAGGTGCTGGAACTGGCCGCGCATGACCTCGCGGTCACCGTAGGGCCGGCGCAGGGCGGCCTCGTCCAGGACGATGTGGAAGTCCGGCGCGTTCTCGGCGACGAGGTACTTCTGCCGCTCCAGGCGCAGCGCGACGCGCCGCTCCACGTCGGCCTCGCTCGCACCCTGCATGCCGCGCCTGACCACCGCGCGGGCGTACTCCTCGGTCTGCAGCAGGCCGTGGACGAACTGCACCTCGTAGGCGCGGATGAGGGAGGCCGCACCCTCCAGCCCCACGTAGGTGGGGAACCAGCTGGGCAGCACGTCGGAGTAACTGTGCCACCAGCCCGCGACGTTGGCCTCCTTGGCGAGGGACAGCAGGGAGGTCCGCTCCGCCTCGTCCGAGATGCCGTACAGGGTCAAGAGGTCTTCCACGTCTCTCGTCTTGAAGCTCACCCGGCCCAGCTCCATCCGGCTGATCTTCGACTCCGAGGCACGGATCGAGTAACCCGCCGCCTCGCGTGTGATCCCCCGGGCCTCGCGCAGCCGCCTGAGTTGCGAGCCGAGCAGCATGCGCCGCACCACCGATCCGGGCTCTCCCGCGCTCACGTTCGCCAGCCTCCCCACCGTGTTCAGACGCCGCAGTCTGCCACTAAAACACTTCGAGCTGTACTCGTCCGATTACAGAGATGAAAAGAGATCGAAGAAAGCTGCACAGGTCTGGACAAGGGAACCGGGGACGGCGCGCCGGAAGATGGCAGAAAAAATGGCCAGTAAGCGGTACGGGACCATCCAATTCGGTCGTGTGCACGTGCATCTGCCCTTGCATCTGCTGTAGGCATCCGAAACCATGGTGCCGCGCCACCGCTGCATCGCAACGACCGCGGATTACCGGGAGTGCCTCGCATGGGGACGAATGGATCGACCATGCTCGAGCCGTTACGGCAGGGCCTTCCGCCACTGGACCCCGCGGCCGTGTCCAACGCCGCCTCCTGCGCCCTGCCGGCCCGCTACGAGGCCGTGGGCGAGGCCCGGCGGTTCACGCGCGGCGCACTCGAGCACTGGGAGACGGGCGACCGATTCGACGACATCTGCCTCGTCGTCTCCGAACTGGTCACCAACGCCCTGCGGCACGGTCTGCCCCTCGGCAGGCGGCAACCCGGACACGAGGCCCGGCAGGCCCCGTCGTGCGACGCCGGGTGGGCCGCGCGCGGGCCCGAGGCGGACGCGCCGGTGCGGCTGCACCTGATGCGGTGCGCCGAGCGTGTGGTGTGCGCGGTGCGCGACCCGAGCCACGACACCCCCGTCGCCGGCGACACGGACGACTGCGCGGCGGAGTCCGGCCGCGGCCTGTTCCTCGTCGAGTCCTTCAGCGACGGCTGGGGCTGGCACCCGCTCGACGGCGCCATGGGCGGCAAGGTCGTGTGGGCGCTGTTCCGGCTGGGCGCAGACTGAAGGACCGCGGATCTCGTCACGCCACGGTTCTACGCGCGTCACCAGCCGTCGCGGCCCAGTGACAGCACGTCACGCGGCCGGCGTCGGCGGTGGTCCGCTCAGCCGACGACCAGGTGGTCGAACTCGCCGTCCTTGACGCCGAGCAGCATGGCCTCGATCTCGGCGCGCGTGTAGACGAGCGCGGGACCGTCCGGGAAGCGGGAGTTGCGCACGGCCACGTCCCCTCCCGGCAGCCGCGCGAACTCCACGCACGACCCCTGCGAGTTGCTGTGCCGGCTCTTCTGCCAGGCCACTCCGTGCAGCCGCGCGGCCGCCATGCCGTTGTACACGTCGCACTCCCCGTACACGCCCTCGATGTCGTGGTCCACAGGTCGCTCCCCGATGGTGCACTGGCTGGTGTGGCCATTGATGCATTGGTCAACTGACCCGGATCATAGCTCTGTTTCACGTGCACATGCGTGAGCAGATGCACGTGCACGGGCAGTGGTTCCCTGGTTACGGCGGTGGCGCTCGCCGTGCACGAGGTGCTCAGCGGCTGCCCCGGAACCCGCAGGACATGCGGTCGCGCCCCGCGGCCACGACCGTGCCGCCCGTGCTCCACGCCGGATCGCGCCGGATCGACCCCGACCCAATCCTTCGTGCATAAGAAAAGACGCGCGCCGGGGCGCTTGTGTTCCGTGGTTCAGGTAACGGTCCGACGTAGCCACCGCTCGGCGGCGGAGGCGCGGCCGGGGCCCGGCCCGCCGCCGGTCGCCGCTCGCACCGTGGGCTCGGCGCTCCTCGCGACGGACCGATGTGTTCCGGCCGTCCCGCTGGTAGCTTGCTGCGGTCGTTCCGCCAATCGGTCGACGGGCTGCGGCGCGGGCTGCGCCGGCCGCCGGTCCACCGGCTACAGCTTGGGAGCAACCAGTGACTTCGGCGACCCTCTCGCGCACCGCCCGTACGGCGACGCGCCCGCGCGTGCGGATCGCGGCCGCGACCGCCTGCCTGGCGGGCGCGCTCGCGCTGACCGCGTGCAGCGGCGGCGGCTCCGGGGACGGCGCCCCGGCCCCGTCCGGCGGCTCCACCACCTCCCCGGCCACGTCCCCGACGGCGACGGCCGGCACCGGTGACGGCGCGGGCGGTCCGTCGGCCGGGGCGGACGGTCTGGCGGGCAGCTGGCTCGCCACCACCGGTGGCAAAGCGGTGGTGCTGGTGGTCAACGGCGGCCAGGCCGGGCTCTTCACGACCGGCAAGACCGTGTGCAGCGGAACGGCGGGTGAGCGGTCCGGGCAGCGGATGATCCGCCTCAAGTGCACCAACGGGGAGAAGGACCGCACCGAGGGCGTGGTCGACTCCGTCAGCAAGAGCACGCTGGAGGTCACCTGGGAGGGTGGTCTCGGCAAGGAGACGTACACGCGGTCGGAGGGCGGGACGCTGCCGCCGGGCCTGCCCACGGCGGGCCTCGGCTCCTGACGTCCGCCGGGGCGGCGCGCCGCGCCGGCCCGCTGAGGGGCCAGTGCGCCCCTCAGTACGCCTCTTCCGCGCCCGGTCGCCCTGCCGGCCCGCGGCCCGTCCGCGCGGTTCGGCAACCGGGCGGCCCCCGAATACGTGATGATCCTTTGAGAATCGCCACGACCTCAAGGAACCACCTCATGCGCGCCATTCCGCTCACCGTCACCGCGCTCGCCGCGACCCTCCTCCTCACCGGCTGCGGCAGTGACGGCGGCAGCGACTCCGCCGGCAAGGACCACGACGACACGGCCTGCCGGATCGACGGCGTCTCGGTGCGGGTCGGCCCCGCCAACGCCGCGCCCGCCGCCGGGGACACCGGCGATGTGCCCGTCACGATCAGCAACCGCGGCGCCGAGTGCACTCTGGAGGGGTTCCCCGGCGTCACCCTGTCCGCCGGCGGCACCTCCGTGACCGTGCCGTCGGAGCAGGCCGGCACACCGCAGAGGCTGACGCTCGCCAAGGACGGCACGGCCTCCTTCACCCTCACCTACGTACGCGGCGCGGAGGGCGACGCCCAGAGCCTGGACGCGGCGAAACTGCGGCTCACCCTGCCCGGCGCCACGGACTCGCAGAGCTTCCCCTGGTCCTTCGGCCCGGTGCGGGGCAAGAAGGACGCCCACGACCCGGACGCCTCCGTCACCGCCTTCCAGCAGGCCGGCGACTGACGGCCTGCGGCGAAGCCGGAGCGGCGGCGGGATCGCGGAGCCGTCGAGGCCGCAGCGCCGGCGCCGGCCTGCTCACGGGGCGTCGGCGCAGGGGCGTCAATGCGGGGCGTCAGCGCAGGGGCGAACGCGCCCTCAGCTGCGCCCGGTCCGCGGCCTGCGCCCCCTCGGTCCACCCCGCCTCGTCGCTCACTCCGCGCAGGCGGGTGGTCGTCGTCTGCGGGAACATGCGGTCCAGCCGGTCGGTGACCGCCACGTCCCGGCTCGCCAGGACCGGGAGCAGGTCCTCGGTCACCTGTGTCCCGGCGGCGGCCGCCAGGCGGATTCCGATGCGATGGGCGTAGGCGGCCAGGAAGGACTGACGGAAGGGCCTGGTCCGTCTGCGGGCCCCGGCCCTCCCCCGCTCCCTCGCCCTCCCTCCCGCGCCGGGCGCCGCCACCGCCGCCTCGGCCTTCGTCATCGCGGTCGTGGCCTGGACGAGCAGCGAGGCGTAGAGCAGTTCGACCGCCTCCAGGTCGGACTCGAATCCCACGACGGTGGAGAAGCCGAGGGACTCGTTCCACACGGCACGGCAGTGGTTCGCCGTGGCGACGGCGTCCAGCAGCACCGCCTTGGCCTGCTCGTACGGCGGTTCGACGCCGACGCGGCAGGCGCCCGGGGTGTCCGCTCCGGGCGCGTCCGCCGGCGCCCGGGCCGCCAGCAGGGCCTCGTCGACGCTGTGCCGGGCCATCAGCTCCTGCGCCTTGGCGCTGAGAGCCTCGGCCTCCTCCGGGAACCCGGTCGCCTCCGCCTTGGCCAGCAGCGCACGGATGCGGGTCAGCATGCGGGACTCGGCCCGGGGCCGGGCCGCGGGGTGGCCGGACGGTTCGTCGAGCGGTTCGAGGGAGGGCAGCCGCAGCAGCAGGCGGTACAGCTCCAGGACGGCGGTGGCGTGGGAGAAGCGGTCGGCGGGGGCCGGCTGCTCGGCGGGCAGTTCGCCGAGCTGGGCCGCCCAGCGCCGGCCGCGCAGCCGGTCGTCCGGCGCCTGCGCCCGTATGAGGGCCGCCACCAGGCGTACGTGGACCTCGTCCAACTCCCGCCGCACGATCCGCACGACGTCGGCGGGCTGCCAGCCCCGCCGCCAGGCCGAGGCGACCAACTCCCGCCCGCGCCGGGCCACTTCGTCGTCGACGGCCGGGTCTGCGGCGAGCAGGGAGGCGCCGGTGTCGAGGGCGTCGTCGCCGGCGGCGTAAAGGGCGGCGCTGAAGGCGCGGTCGACGGCGCCGGGGCTGCTGGGCGTGCTCACCCGTCGATGGTGTCATGTGCCCCCGAGCATTCGTCCACAGCCTGTGGACAACGGACGCCAAGGCGGTCGGCGACGGCGGCACCCCGGCGCCCGCACGGCATCGCGGGCCCGCGGAGTACCCGCGGGCCGAATCGTCAACTTCGGGTTGACGGGCCTCAACTGTCAACCTACGGTTGACTTATGTCGACGAACCCAGCCTTCACGTCAGCAGTCCGTCTCGACGACCTCATCGACGCCATCAAGAAGGTCCACGCCGAACCACTGGAGCAGCTCCAGGACGCCGTGATCGCCGCGGAGCACCTCGACGAGGTGGCCGACCACCTGATCGGCCACTTCGTCGACCAGGCGCGCCGGTCCGGGGCCTCCTGGACCGACATCGGCAAGAGCATGGGCGTCACCCGGCAGGCCGCCCAGAAGCGCTTCGTGCCCAAGGAGTCGCTCGACCTCGACCCCAACCAGGGCTTCAGCCGCTTCACCCCCCGCGCCCGCAACACGGTCATGGCCGCCCACAACGCGGGCAAGTCCGCGGGCAACACGGAGGTCCTGCCCGAGCACCTCGTCCTGGGTCTGCTCGCCGAACCGGAAGGGCTCGCCGCCAAGGCGATCGCCGACCAGGGCGTCACGCTCGACGCCGTCCGTGAGGCCGCGACCGCCGCCCTGCCGCCGGCCTCGGCCGAGGCCCCCGAGCTCCTCCCCTACGGCCCCGCCGCGAAGAAGGCCCTGGAGCTCACCTTCCGCGAGGCGCTCCGCCTCGGCCACAACTACATCGGCACCGAGCACGTCCTGCTCGCGCTGCTGGAGCACGAGAACGGCCGGGGCGTCCTCAGCGGCCTCGGCATCGACAAGGCACGGACCGAGGCGTACGTCGCGCGGGTCCTGGCGCTGCTGGCCGAGACCCGGGAGGAGGAGCAGCCGGACGAGGGCGACCGCCCGGCCTGACGGCGGGCTGTCAGAGCCGAGTGCGACACTCGCGGACATGACCGGACGGTGGGCACTGGCTCCCGCCGAGGACGGCGGCGCGGAGGTCGCCGCCCTCGGCCCGGACGGGCTGCCCGCCGGACCGGTGCGCCGGGAGGGCAGCCTCGCCGAGGCCGTCCGCAGCCGTCCGGACGTCACCCGCTGGGTGTGGCGCTCCACCGCCGAGGTCTATCCGCACCTGCTCGCCGCGGGGGTGCGCGTGGAGCGGTGCTACGACGTCGAGGACGCCGAGACGCTCCTCCTCGGTCACGAGGGCCGCTACGGCGAACCCCGCTCGGCCGCCGCCGCCCTGGCCCGGCTGCGCGGCGGCCCCGTACCGCCGGATCCGCCGCAACGCTCCGCCGAACCCGGCGCGCAGTCCGCGCTGTTCGAACCTCGGGGCGCACGCCTGCCGCTGGCGGACCTGATCGCGCTCTACGCCGACCAGCAGCGGCGGCACGACCGGGCGGCCCACCCGGACCGCATGCGCCTGCTGACGGCGGCCGAGTCGGCGGGCATGCTGGTGGCGGCGGAGATGAACCGCGCGGGCCTGCCCTGGCGCGCGGACGTGCACCGCGAGGTGCTCCACGAACTGCTGGGCGAGCGGTACACGCGCGGCGGCGAACCCCGCCGCCTGGCCGAACTGGCCGACGAGGTGTCGGCCGCCTTCGGCCGCCGGGTGCGGCCCGATCTGCCCGCCGACGTGGTCAAGGCCTTCGCCCGGGCGGGCATCAAGGTCAGATCCACCCGGCGCTGGGAGATCAAGTCGGTCGACCACCCGGCGGTGAAGCCCCTGCTCGAGTACAAGAAGCTGTACCGGATCTGGGTCGCCCACGGCTGGTCCTGGCTGCAGGACTGGGTGCGCGACGGGCGGTTCAGGCCGGAGTTCCTCGTGGGCGGCACGGTGACCGGACGCTGGGTCACCCACGGCGGTGGCGCGCTGCAGATCCCCAAGGTCATCCGGCGTGCCGTCGTCGCCGATCCGGGCTGGCGGCTCGTGGTCGCCGACGCCGACCAGATGGAGCCGCGCGTGCTCGCCGCGATCTCCCGCGACCCCGGCCTGATGGAGGTGGCGGGACGCGGGAGCGACCTGTACCAGTCGGTGTCCGACCGTGCCTTCGCCGGCGACCGCGCGCAGGCCAAGCTCGCCGTGCTCGGTGCCGTCTACGGCCAGACCTCCGGCGACGGCCTGAAGAACCTCGCCGCCCTCAGACGCCGCTTCCCCAAGGCGGTGGCGTACGTCGACGAGGCGGCCCGGGCCGGCGAGGAGGGCCGGCTCGTGCGGACCTGGCTGGGGCGCACGTGCCCGCCGGCCGCCGGGACCGGGGACGACGCCTCGGAGGAGGCCGGCATCCCCGTCGTTCCCGACCAGCCCTCCGGGGAACCGGCCGAACAGCAGTGGATGCCGGGATACGCCTCGACGAACGCCCGCGCCCGCGGCCGCTTCGCCCGCAACTTCGTCGTCCAGGGCAGCGCCGCCGACTGGGCCCTGCTGCTCCTGGCCGCGCTCCGGCGGTCCTGCCGGGACCTGGCGGCCGAACTGGTCTTCTTCCAGCACGACGAGGTGATCGTGCACTGCCCCGAGGAGGAGGCGGAGACGGTCGTGGAGGCCATCCGGGAGGCGTCGGCGCTGGCGGGCCGCCTGACGTTCGGGGACACCCCGGTGCGCTTCCCGTTCACGACGGCGGTGGTGGAGTGTTACGCGGACGCCAAGTGAACGGCGGAACGCGGGCCGCCGTTCGGTGCCGACCGCTCCCGCGCAGGCCCCCGACTGCCGTCTCAGGGGCCGCCGGCCGTCCCGGCCGGCAGCGACCGCAGCAATGTCGGCGATCTGCTGGCGCGGCCTGATGTGATCACGCCATCGGATGCGGTCCGACGGTGCGCGGTGCCAGGCGTAACTCGGGGGAGTGTCGCCGCCGGCCGGATCCGGGGACGTGGCGGGGCACCGGTCGTCAGAGGTGGACGACCTGGGCCCGCCCTCGCCCCACCCCGAACGGCGTCCCGGGACACGCGTTCCCCTACAGTGATCCGGAATATCGACGTCTGCGTCGGGACCGACAGGCCCGGAACGGGCCGGGTCCCAGGGGGAGAACCGCCATGCGACTGCGCTGCGCCGTGCTCGACGACTTCCAGGGGATCGCCACCACCGTCGCCGACTGGTCGGCCGTGAGCGACCGGGTCGAGGTGGTGTCGTTCCGCGAGCACATCGAGACCGAGGACGCCCTCGCCGCGGCCCTCGCCGACGCGGACATCGTGGTCACCCTGCGCGAACGGGTGCCGTTCCCGGCCTCGCTGCTTGACCGCCTCCCCCGCCTGAGGCTCCTGGTCGCCTCCGGCATGCGCAACTCCGTGATCGACTTCGCCGCCGCACGGGCGAACGGCGTCACCGTGTGCGGCACGCAGAGTTCGTCGACCCCGCCGGTGGAACTCACCTGGGCGCTCCTGCTCGGCCTCGCCCGCGGCATCGTCAAGGAGAACGGCGCCCTGCGCTCGGGCGGCCCCTGGCAGTCGACCGTGGGCGCCGATCTGCACGGCCGACGGCTCGGCCTGCTCGGGCTCGGCAAGATCGGCAGCCGGGTCGCCCAGGTCGGCCTCGCCTTCGGCATGGAGGTCGTCGCGTGGAGCCAGAACCTCACCGGGCAGCGCGCGGACGAGGTCGGCGTGGCCCTGGCCGCCGGCAAGGAGGACCTGCTCGCTACCAGTGACTTCGTCTCCATCCATCTGGCGCTGAGCGACCGCACCCGCGGCCTGGTCGGCGCGCCGGAACTGGCACTGCTCAAGCCGACCGCCTACCTGGTCAACACCTCGCGCGCCGCCATCGTCGACCAGGACGCCCTCCTCGCCGCGCTGCACGAGGGCCGCATCGCCGGGGCCGGCGTCGACGTCTTCGACGTCGAACCGCTCCCCGCGGACCACCCGATGCGCACGGCGCCGCGCCTGCTGGCCACCCCACACCTGGGCTACGTCTCCCGGGCCAACTACGAGCGCTACTACGGCCAGGCGGTCGAGAACATCGCGGCCCACCTCGCGGGCACCCCGCTCCGCGTCCTGAACTGACGCCCCCCGGCCGCGCCGACGCAGGTCCGTGCGAAGAGGCCGAAGCGGGCCGTCCGTACCGCGCCACGATCGGCGCGGCTCGGGCGGGGCCGCAGCCTCGTGCCCGGCACACCGCTCCTCGAGGGCGAGGACCGGTCCAAGCTCTGCCTCAGGGACCGCACCGTCCTGGCCTTCCCGGCCCGCTCACGCAGATGCCGGCCAACTCCCCGACCACGTGCGGACACCGGTCCCGGCAATGAAAAAGCCCAGGTCGCGGACTACGAGACCTGGGCTTCCATGGAGCCGCCTTCGGGATTCGAACCCGAGACCTACGCATTACGAGTGCGTTGCTCTGGCCATCTGAGCTAAGGCGGCGCGCCGCCCGCACCATGGTGCGATCGGCAACGTCGGTAAGTCTACACAGTTTCCGGGGGTGCTTCGTACGCGCCCCGGAGTGGCCGCTCCGGTGCGGAACCCGGCTGCTACGAGCAGCGCTTCCCCCGGGCCGGCGGGTTCCCGTGGAGCAGGTAGTCGTTGATCGCGGAGTCGATGCACTCGCTGCCGCGGCCGTAGGCGGTGTGGCCGTCGCCCGCGTAGGTCAGGAGGTGAGCCGAGGCGAGCTGGCGGGACAGGGACTGTGCCCAGCGGTAGGGAGTGGCCGGGTCGCGGGTGGTGCCGACGACCAGGATCGGGGCCGCGCCCCGTGCCGTGATGCGGTGCGGTCTGCCGGTGGGCTTCACCGGCCAGTACGCGCAGTTCAGGGAGGCCCAGGCGAGACCCTCGCCGAAGACCGGGGACGCCTTGCGGAAGGCGGGGAGTGCCTGCCTCGTCTGCTCGGGACCGGTGAAGGCGGGCGGCAGGTCGATGCAGTTCACTGCGGCGTTGGCGTACATCAGGTTGCTGTAGTGGCCCTCCGCGTCGCGCTCGTAGTAGCTGTCGGACAGGATCAGCAGCCCGGCGCCGTTGTTGTCCCGCATCGCCGTGGTCAGTGCGTCGCGCAGCTGCGGCCACGCCGCCTGGTCGTACATCGCCGCGATCACCCCGGTGGTGGCGAGTGACTCGGTCAGCCGGCGGCCGTCCGCGTCACCCGTGGGGATCGAGTGCGCGTCGAGCTTGCGGAAGAACTGCTGCAACCGCGCGGCGACCTGTGCGGGTGTCGCGCCCTTGCCGCCGAGCGGGCAGTCGCTCTGCCGTACGCAGTCCCTGGCGAACGACTGGAACGCGGTCTCGAACCCCGCCGTCTGGTCGAGGTTCATCTGGAGCGACGACAAAGTGGGGTCCATCGCGCCGTCGAGGACGATCCTGCCGACCCGGTCCGGATACAGCCCGGCGTACGTCGCCCCCAGGAACGTGCCGTACGACGCTCCGACGTAGTTCAGTCGCCGGTCCCCCAGCACCGCCCGCAGGATGTCCATGTCCCGGGCCGCCTCGGCGGTGGAGACGTGACGCAGCAGCTTCGGCGCGTCGGCACCGCAGCCCTCCGCGAACCTGCGGTAGGCGTCGACGAGCGCCCCGGTCTCCTTGGCGTCGTCGGGCGTGATGTCGGTCTGGCTGTACCGGTCCATCGCCCGGTCGCTCAGGCACTCGACGGGCTCGCTGCGTGCGACGCCGCGCGGGTCGATCGCGACCATGTCGTAGCGGGCGCGCACCTCGGCCGGATAGCCGACGCCCGCGTACTGCTGCGAATAGCCGATCGCCGAACCGCCCGGGCCGCCCGGGTTCACCAGCAGCGAGCCCAGGCGCTTGCCCGGGCCGGTGGCCTTCTTGCGGGCGACGGCCAGCTTCACCTCGCCCGCGGTGGGCCTGGCGTAGTCGAGCGGTGCCTTCAGGGTCGCGCACTCGAAGCCGGGCACCCCGCAGCCGCGCCAGGCGAGCTTCTGCTCGTAGTACCGCGTCAGGCCGGACGGCGTGGCGCGCGGCAGGGCGGCCAGGACCGCCTCCGCCGCCGGGGTGGTGTGGTCGCTCGCCGTGCTCCCGGTGGAACAGGCCGAGACGAGCAGGGCGACGGCGGCCAGGAGGACGCCACCGGTGCGGGTCGTACGGAGCCCGCGGGTCCGGTGCGTCCGGCTGGCCGGAGGAAGGGCGCGGCTGATGTCCATCCTGCGAGCGTAACCCTCTGCCACAGCCCGAACGCGCACCGTACACGCCATGCCTCGTACGAGTGACGCCGTCAGCCGCGGGCGGGCGGGGTGAGCGACGACTCGGCGGGCGCCGGGCGGGCGGGGTGAGCGGCGGCTTCATCAGCCCGCTCTGAGGGCCATGGTCATGGCTTCCACGGCGAGGAGCGGGGCCACATTGCGGTCGAGGGCGTCGCGGCAGGCGGCGATCGCCTCGATGCGGCGCAGGGTGGACTCCGGTGAACTGTCGCTCGCCAGGCGCTCCAGCGTGTCCTCGGCGTCGGCGTTGGCTATCGCCACCCGGGAGCCCAGCTGGAGGGCGAGGACGTCCCGGTACAGCGCGGTGAGGTCGGTCAGGGCCAGGTCCAGGCTGTCGCGCTGCGTCCGGGTGCGGCGACGCTTCTGCTTGTCCTCCAGGTCCTTCATCACGCCCGCGGTGCCGCGCGGCAGCCGGCCGCCCTGGGTCGCGCCCAGCGCCGCCTTCAGCTCCTCGGTCTCCTTGCCGTCCGTCTCCTCGGCCAGCGCCTTGGCGTCGTCGGCGGCGGCGTCGACCAGTTCCTGGGCCGCCCTCAGGCAGCCGCCGACGTCACCGACGCGGAGCGGCAGCTTCAGGACGGCGGCCCGGCGTTCCCGCGCGGCGGGGTCGGTGGCCAGGCGGCGGGCCCGGTCGATGTGGCCCTGGGTGGCGCGGGCCGCGGCGGCCGCAACGCCGGGCTCGACGCCCTCCCGGCGTACGAGCATGTCGGCGACGGCGTCCACCGAGGGCGTGCGCAGGTTCAGGTGCCGGCAGCGCGAGCGGATCGTGGGCAGGACGTCCTCGACCGACGGCGCGCACAGCAGCCAGACCGTGCGCGGGGCCGGCTCCTCGACGGCTTTCAGGACGGCGTTGGCGGACTTCTCGTTCAGCCGCTCGGCGTCCTCGACGAGGATCACCTGCCAGCGGCCGTTCGCCGGGGAGGTGAACGACTTGCGCACGGTGTCCCGCATGTCAACGGCGAGGATCTGCGTGCCGACGGCGGCGACCGTGGTGACATCGGCGTGCGTACCGATCAGCGCCGTGTGGCAGCCGTCGCAGAAGCCGCAGCCGGGGGTTCCGCCGAGGGCGCGGTCCGGACTGACGCACTGCAGTGCGGCGGCGAAGGCGCGCGCCGTCTGTGTGATGCCGGCGCCGGGCGGTCCCGTGAACAGCCAGGCGTGCGTCATCTTCGACGCCTCCGGCGGCGCGGCGCCGGACACCGCGGCGGTGACCTGGGCGTCGGCGTCCCGGGCAGCGGCGGCCAGCACTTCGCTGATCTTTTCCTGCCCGACGAGGTCGTCCCACACGGTCATGGGTCACGCCGTCCCTTCCGTCACATTCGGTGGTGCCGGATCCATTGTGACGGTGAGGACCGACAAACGGGACGGGCGCCCCGGGAACGGGCGCGGGGACAGGCTCGGGTTCCCGGAGGACGACCACCGGCACCGGGACGACCACCGGAGGCGGCGTCGGCCGGGACGGCGACTGGAAGCGGCACCGGCACCGGCACCGGCACCGGCACCGGCCGGGAGACGACCGGGGAAGCGGTACCGGCGCCGACTCACCAGGACGCCGGACCGCCCGATCGCCCGGACCGCCCGATCGCCGGAACCGCCGGGACCGCCGGATCACGGGGCCGGCCGGCGCCCGGCCCGGCGCGCCCGCCCTCCTCGGCCCCGTTCCCCCGGCAGCGTCAGCGTCAGCGGCGTCCGCCTCGGCCACCCCTGCGGCCCCGGCCGTCGTCCGGCTCACCGTCGTCCTCGCGCGGGCCCAGCAGTTCGTCCGCCAGCGTCGGCAGGTCGTCGAGCGGGGTCTCCTCCGCCCAGTCCGGACGCGGCCGGCGAGGGGCGGCCCCGTCCTCGGGGTCCATCCGCGGCAGCTCCCGCGTACGGTCGTCGGAACCGGAGGAACCGGAGGAACCGGAGGAACCTGCCGCCGCCCCGCGCTCGCCGGCGCCGCCGCGCTCGTCGCGGAAGAAGCCAGGGGGCACCCGGTCCTCCGGGCCCTCGGCCGGAACCCGCGGCAGCACCGCCGTCTCGTCCGTCGCCCCG
>NZ_JBSFNN010000036.1:0-40517 GCF_053587115.1 Streptomyces sp. NPDC003697 | reverse complement strand
GGCGGAACCGACGGGGGGCAGCACCGCCGTCTCGTCCGTCGCCCCGGCGGAACCGACGGGGGGCAGCACCGCCGTCTCGTCCGTCGCCCCGGCGGAACCGACGGGGGGCAGCACCGCCGTCTCGTCCGTCGCCCCGGCGGAGCCGGCCGGCGTGTGCGTCGCCGTCCCCGTCCCCTCCCCGGCAGCCGGCGGAACCAGCGGCTGAGGCAGTTTCGCGGTGACCTCGGACTCGGACTCCCCGGCCGCCCAGGAGGGTGCGCCGTCGGTCCGTTCGTCACGCACCGGACGCAGCACGGCCGTCTCCTCGGCCGGGCCGCCCGACGCGTTGGTCGGCGTCACCACCGGCGTCGGCACGGTCAACGCATCCGACGGGGCCGCCGGAGTCGCCGCCTGCCCGGGACCCGCCTGCCCGGGACCGGCCTGCCCGGGACCGGCCTGCGCGGCCGCCGCGGCCTGCTCCGCCGCCCGCCGGGCCTCCTCGGCGCGCAGCAGGGCCTCCTCGGCCTTGCGCTGCTTCTCCAGGCGCAGTGCCTCGGCCTCGGCGCGCAGCCGCGCCTCCTCCTCGGCCTGCTTGTGCAGCCGCTCCTCCTCGGCCTTGCGCCGGGCCTCGGCCTCGGCACGGGCCTGCTCCTCGGCGAGCAGCCGCGCCCGTTCCTCCTCGGCCCGGCGGCGCGCCTCCTCCGCCCGCTGCCGGGCTTCCTCGGCCTGCCGCTCGGCCTCGCGCCGCTGCGCCTCCTCCAGCTCGCGCCGCTTGCGCTCCTCCTCCTCGGCGCGCAGCCGCGCGAGCTGCTCCTGGCGCTCACGCTCCAGCCGCTCCTCCTCGGCCTTGCGCCGTGCTTCCTCCTCCGCCTTGCGCCGGGCCTCCTCCTCGGCCTTCCGGCGGGCCTCCTCCCGGGCCCTCACCTCGGCCTCGGACAGCGGCAGCATCTGGTCCAGCCGGTGCCGGACGACCGTCGTGACGGCCTCGGGCTCCTGGCCCGCGTCCACGACGAGGTAGCGGCCGGGGTCGGCGGCGGCCAGCGTCAGGAAGCCGGAACGCACCCGCGCGTGGAACTCGGCGGGCTCCGACTCCAGCCGGTCCGGGGCCTCGGTGAAACGTTCCCGGGCGGTCTCCGGGGAGACGTCCAGCAGCACCGTCAGGTTCGGGACGAGCCCGTTCGTCGCCCAGCGGGAGATGCGCGCGATCTCCGTCGGGGACAGGTCGCGGCCGGCGCCCTGGTAGGCGACCGACGAGTCGATGTACCGGTCGGAGATGACGACCGCGCCTCGCTCCAGGGCGGGCCGCACGACCGTGTCGACGTGCTCGGCACGGTCGGCCGCGTACAGCAGCGCCTCCGCCCGGTGCGACAGGCCTTGCGACGACACGTCCAGCAGGATCGACCGCAGGCGCTTGCCGACGGGCGTGGCCCCCGGCTCGCGGGTGAGGACCACCTCGTGTCCCTTGGCCCTGATCCATTCGGCGAGCGCCTCGGCCTGGGTCGACTTGCCGGCCCCGTCGCCGCCCTCCAGGGCGATGAAGAAACCGTTCGACGCGGGCACCTGCGCCGGATCGTCACCGCCGCGCAGCGCGTCGAGCAGGTCCTGCCGCAGCGGCACGCCGGAACGGTCGTCGACCTTCGCCAGCACCAGCGCGGCGACCGGCAGCAGCAGCGCGCCCACCAGCATCAGCGTGAAGGCGGCGCCGCCGTGCGCGAACACGAACTTGCCGTTCTCCAGGCGGTGCGGCCCGATGGCGCCCGCGACGACCGGTGCGATCACGGCGCCGAGCGCGACGCAGACCCGCACCACCGCGTGCAGGTGCTCGGTCGTGCGCGCCCGGCGGTGGTCCTCGGTCTCCTGGTCGAGCAGTGTGTGCCCGGTGTTGGCGGCCACGCCCGCGCTCACGCCGGCCAGCGCGAGGATGAGCAGCACCGTGGTGACGTCCGGGACGAGCCCGGCGGCGAGCAGCGCGACGCCGGTGAGGGCGATCGCCAGCGACAGCAGCCGGCGGCGCGAGAGCGACTCCAGAGCCGTCGGGGCGATACGGATGCCGATGACGACCCCGCCGGTCAGGGCGAGCACCAGCAGCCCGTACAGCACCGGACCGCCACCCAGGTCCTTGGCGTGCAGCACGCACACGGCGACGGCCGCGGCGACCGCACCCGCGACCGCGGCACAGGCCGTCACCAGCAGCGGGAGGGCACCCGTACGGCCCTTGTCGACGCCGGTGCCCGTCCGCGGGCGGCGCAGCCCCTCGAGCGGCGACCGCGGGCGGGGGGTCCGCGTGTCGGGCAGCTCCAGGGCCGTCAGCACGGACAGCGAGGCGGCGAACAGACCGGCCGCGACGTACGCGCCCAGGGCCGCCTGGTGCTGGGCGAACCAGTCGATGCCGGTGCCGAGCACGTTGTTGAGGAGCGCCGCGACGACGAGAACGGCGGCCGCGAGGGGGAGCGCCCCGAAGGCCGTCCGCAGCGACAGGCGGCGCAGGGTGCCCATGTGGTCCGGCAGCGGGCGCACCGTGGCGCCCTCCGGGGGCGGTGCGGGCAGGAGCGCGGGCGCCGCGCTCTCCCGGCACACCGTCCACAAGCGCTCGGCGATCCCGGTGACGAAGGCCGTGACCAGGAGGAACGCCGGCGCGTCGCCCGGCGTCCAGTCGATCCACAGCGGCGCCGCGATCAGCAGGGCGGCGCGCACGCCGTCCGCGCCGACCATCGTCCAGCGGCGGTCGAGCGGGCCCTCCCGGGACGTGAGGGAGGTCAGCGGGCCGAGGAGGACCGCGCCGAACAGCAGCGTCGCCAGGACTCGCGCCCCGAAGACCGCCGCCACGGCCAGTGCCGCGCCCCGGTAGCCGCCACCGAACGTGCCCTCGGCGATCGCCGCCTGGAGCACGAGGAGGACCAGCACCAGGAGCGTCAGGGTGTCGGCGACGCCTCCCACCAGCTGGGCGCTCCACAGGCGCCTCAGTTGCGGCCGGCGCAGCAGCGCGCGGACGGCGCGCTCCCGGGAATCGGCGACCAGGGCGTCGTCAGGGGCCGCAGGGGGGGCCGTTGGCTGCTCGGCTCGCGTCATGCAATCAGCCTATCGGGATGCGCTGCCGATCCGTGGCGCCCGCCCGAACGTGCGCACGTCCCGTCACCGAAGTGATGCGGAGACGTTCGTTCGGCGCGGCCGGTGTGCACCGCCCGGGGGGAGCGACGGACCGCTTCCTGTCCGCGTCCTGACGGTGCGCCAGGCCGCGGCCGGCCAGGCGGCCGGCGAGAGAACCGATTCCCCACCGTCGCGCGATCACTCCTGACCCGCGCCGGAACTCGGGCGGCGCCGCGGGCGTAGGGCGCCCTGTGACGCCCGCCGCCCCCCGAGGACGACGTCCGGGTGCGCCTTGGGGACACGGGACGCCGGCGCGCCCGGAACCCCGGCGCACCCGTGACCTCGGGCCGCCACCGTGCGGACCGGGGTCCGGGTGGTGCGACGAGGACTTTGAGGGTGACGTGCTGCGGGAGCCGCCCGCCGGGCGGAGGAGCGCCCGGGCGGGCCGGCCTGTGCGCCGTGCCGTGCCGTGCCGTGCAGCCGGCCGGCCCGGCCGCCGGGAGGTCAGTCCTCCGAGGCGGCCTTCGTGGGGGCCGGCTTCCTCGCCGTCGTCTTTTTGGCCGCCGTCTTCTTCGCGGTGGTCGTCTTCTTGGCGGCCGTCTTCTTCGCAGCCGTCTTCTTGGCGGCCGTCGTCTTCGACGCGGACGTCGCCTTCGTGGCGGCGGTCTTCTTCGTCGTCTTCTTGGCGGGCCCCTTGGCGCGCTTCTCGGCCAGCAGCTCGAAGCCGCGTTCCGGTGTGATCTCCTCGACGCTGTCCCCGGAGCGCAGGGTCGCGTTGGTCTCGCCGTCGGTGACGTACGGGCCGAAGCGTCCGTCCTTCACGACGACCGGCTTGCCGCTGACCGGGTCCTCGCCCAGCTCCTTCAGCGGCGGCTTGGCGGCCGCCCGCCCACGCTGCTTGGGCTGGGCATAGATGGCCCGCGCCTCCTCCAGCGTGATCGTGAAGATCTGGTCCTCGGACTGCAGCGAACGGGAGTCCGTGCCCTTCTTCAGGTACGGACCGTAGCGGCCGTTCTGCGCGGTGATCTCCTGTCCGTCGGTGTCGGTGCCGACGACGCGCGGCAGCGACAACAGCCGCAGCGCGTCCTCCAGCGTCACCGTGTCCGGCGACATCGACTTGAACAGCGAGGCCGTGCGCGGCTTGACCGCGTTCTTGCCGGTCTTGGGAGTGCCCTCGGGCAGCACCTCGGTGACGTACGGGCCGTAGCGGCCTTCCCTGGCGACGATCGTGTGGCCGGTCGCCGGGTCGGTGCCCAGCTCGAAGTCGCCGCTCGGCTTGGCGAGCAGCTCCTCCGCCAGCTCGACGGTCAGCTCGTCCGGCGCCAGGTCGGCCGGGATGTCGGCGCGCTGGTGGCTGTCGGTGTCCTTCTCGCCGCGCTCGATGTACGGCCCGTAGCGGCCGACCCGCAGCACGATGTCGTTGCCCACCGGGAACGACGACACCTCGCGCGCGTCGATCGCGCCCAGGTCGGTCACCAGCTCCTTGAGGCCGCCGAGGTGGTCCCCGTCGCCGTTGCCGGCGTCGGCGGCCGCGCCCTCGGCGGTGCCCTCGCCGAAGTAGAAGCGCTTCAGCCACGGCACCGCCTGCGCCTCGCCGCGGGCGATGCGGTCGAGGTCGTCCTCCATCCTCGCGGTGAAGTCGTAGTCGACGAGCCGTCCGAAGTGCTTCTCCAGCAGGTTGACCACGGCGAAGGACAGGAAGGACGGCACGAGGGCCGTGCCCTTCTTGAACACGTAACCGCGGTCGAGGATGGTGCCGATGATCGACGCGTACGTCGACGGGCGGCCGATCTCGCGCTCCTCGAGCTCCTTGACCAGGCTGGCCTCGGTGTAGCGGGCCGGGGACTTGGTCGCGTGGCCGTCGGCGGTGATCTCCTCGGCGGTCAGCGCGTCGCCCTCGGCGACCTGCGGCAGCCGGCGCTCACGGTCGTCGAGCTCGGCGTTCGGGTCGTCCGCGCCCTCGACGTACGCCTTCAGGAAGCCGTGGAAGGTGATCGTCTTGCCGGACGCGCTGAACTCGACGTCCCGGCCGTCGGCGGCCGCGCCGCCGATCTTCACCGTGACGGAGTTCCCCGTCGCGTCCTTCATCTGGGAGGCGACCGTCCGCTTCCAGATCAGCTCGTACAGCCTGAACTGGTCACCGGTCAGCCCCGTCTGGGCCGGGGTGCGGAAACGATCACCCGAAGGCCGGATCGCCTCGTGCGCCTCCTGGGCGTTCTTCACCTTGGCGGCGTACGTCCGCGGCTGCGGCGGCAGGTAGTCGGCGCCGTACAGCTGCGTGACCTGGGCGCGGGCGGCGGAGACCGCCGTCTCGCTCAGGGTCGTGGAGTCCGTACGCATGTACGTGATGTAGCCGTTCTCGTACAGCTTCTGGGCGATCTGCATGGTCGCCTTCGCGCCGTAGCCCAGCTTGCGGCTGGCCTCCTGCTGGAGCGTCGTCGTACGGAACGGGGCGTACGGCGAGCGGCGGTACGGCTTGGACTCGACGGACCGGACGGAGAAGCGGGTGTCCTGAAGGGCGGCGGCCAGGGCGCGGGCGTTCGCCTCGTCGAGGTGGAGCGTGTTCGCGGTCCTGAGCTGCCCCAGGGAGTCGAAGTCGCGGCCCTGCGCGACCCGCCGGCCGTCGACGGTCTGCAGGCGGGCGACCAGCGTCGACGGGTCGGACGCGTCCCCCGCTCGGCCGGTCGAGAAGGTGCCCGTCAGGTCCCAGTACTCGGCCGAGCGGAACGCGATGCGCTCGCGCTCCCGCTCCACCACGAGCCGGGTCGCGACCGACTGGACCCGCCCCGCGGACAGCCGCGGCATGACCTTCTTCCACAGCACCGGCGAGACCTCGTAGCCGTAGAGGCGGTCGAGGATGCGGCGGGTCTCCTGGGCGTCGACCAGTTTCTGGTTGAGCTGGCGCGGGTTGGCGACAGCCGCGCGGATCGCGTCCTTGGTGATCTCGTGGAAGACCATCCGCTTGACCGGGATCTTCGGCTTGAGCACTTCCTGCAGGTGCCAGGCGATGGCCTCGCCCTCGCGGTCCTCATCGGTGGCGAGGAAGAGCTCGTCGGACTCCTTCAGGAGGTCCTTGAGCTTCTTGACCTGCGCCTTCTTGTCGGCGTTGATCACGTAGATGGGCTGGAAGTCGTGCTCGACATCCACGCCCAGGCGGCGGACCTCGCCGGTGTACCTCTCGGGGACCTCGGCAGCGCCGCTCGGAAGGTCGCGGATGTGTCCGACGCTCGCCTCGACGATGTAGCCGGGGCCGAGATAGCCCTTGATCGTCTTCGCCTTGGCGGGCGACTCGACGATGACGAGTCGGCGGCCGCCCTGAGCGGTCTCGCTGGTCGGGGACAACTTCGCTCTTCTCTCCGGTCGACGCTGGGGCTCCCCAGGCCTGGTGGCTCCCGGGGTCGGGTGGTGCTGACGCTGCGGAGTGTGACGGTACATCCCGCCCTCGTGTCAAACGGGAAAAGCCCGCAACGGCCACTCGAACGGTAACCCGACTACCGCCCTTCCTGCCGCCCGGAGTGCCCGCCGGTCCGTTCCGGCCGCTGCGGAGAGTGGTCGGCGGGCCGCCCGGACGGCGCCGCCCCGGTGACGGTCACAGGCGGGTGAAGCACCACGCCCCGACCGCGAGAGCCACGACGGCGGCCAGCCCGGCGGACGTCGCCGAGGCCGTCCGGTTCACCCCGAGGGCGACGGGCCGCCCGTGCCGTACCCGGACCACCGTCCACGCCAGCAGCGCGGCTCCGAACAGGGCGAACACCGTCCCGGTGAAGATCGCCGACCCGCTCTCCATCTCTGTCCCCTCCCATTCCGGTTCCCCGGTCCGGGAGGCTGGCACCCGCGGGCGACGGCCGGGCCAACGCCCGGTGAACGCCGGGCGGACGGACCCGCGGCACCGGGCGCAGGGCGGAAACCGCGGCTCCCGCCGCCCCGGATTCTCACCGTCCGCGTTCGCGCGACAGATGACCAAAAAAGTGGCTGAAGACACCGGGACGACGGGAGGACCGGACGGCGCCGGACCAACACCGCAACATCGCGACCAGAACCGGAAGGGCCCGGACAGAACCGAACGGCCGGAATCGGAACCGGAAGGGCACGGTCAGACCCCGGCGGCCGCGACCGGAACCGGAAGGGCGGAACAGGGCGGGGCAACGGGGGGACGGCGGCCGGGCCGCGCCGCACGACGGCCGGTCGTGGCCCGAACCGGGGGACACGGCGGCGGAGCCGGCACCCCCGCGGCGGCCGCCGCGTTCACCCCGCGGGCTCGATGAACCCCTGCTCCACCAGCAGCCGGATCTGCGCGGGCGTGCGGTCCCGCAGCAGCACGGGGTCCTCCCCCATCAGCTGGGCGATGGCGTCCACAATGCGGCCGGCGCTGAGCGTGCCGTCGCAGACCCCGGCGAAGCCCGCGCCGACGGTGTCCACCGTCGTGGCCCGGCGCATCCCGCGGTGCTGCCGCAGCACGACGTGCTCCGGGTCCTCGGCGCCCGGCAGCCCGACCTGCTCCTGCACGACCTCGGACACCAGCCGGAAGTGCCCGGCGAGCAGCGCCGCGTCGTCGTGGTCGCGCAGGTAGTCGACGCGTTCGAAGTGCGCCCGCACCGTCTCGCCGAGCGGCTGCTCGACCGGGTGCGGCCACTCCTCGACGGTGAGCGAGGGCACCGCGGAGCCCGTTCTGCGGAGCGTGATCCAGCCGAAGCCCACGGCCTTCACCTTGCGCGCCTCGAACTCGTCCAGCCAGGCGTCGTACCGCGCCTGGTACTCCGCCGGGTCGCCGAGGTGGTCCCCGGCGTCCCTGAGCCACAGCTCGGCGTACTCCGTGACGTCCTGCACCTCGCGCTGCACGATCCAGGCGTCGCAGCCGCGGGGCACCCAGGACCTGAGCCTGTCCTGCCAGTCCTCGCCCTCCACGTGCTGCCAGTTGGCGAGGAACTGCGCGTAACCGCCCTCGTTGAGCCGCTCCCCCGCCTGCTGGACGAGGGTGCGGCACAGGTCGTCCCCGGCCATGCCGCCGTCGCGGTAGGTCAGCCGGGCGCCCGGGGAGATCACGAACGGCGGGTTCGACACGATCAGGTCGTACGTCTCGTCGTCCTTCAGCGGCTCGAACAGCGAGCCCTGGCGCAGGTCGGCGGCCGGGACGCCGGACAGCGCGAGGGTCAGCGCGGTGATGTGCAGGGCGCGCGGGTTGACGTCGGTGGCGGTCACGCGCGTGGCGTGCCGGGCGGCGTGCAGCGCCTGGATGCCGGAACCGGTGCCGAGGTCGAGCGCGGAGCCGGCGGGCGTGCGGACGGTGATGCCGGCCAGCGTCGTGGACGCGCCCCCGACGCCGAGGACGACGCCCTCCGCCCGGCTGCCGATGCCGCCCGCGCCGCCGACCGCGCAGCCCAGGTCGGAGACGATGAACCAGTCCTCGCCGCCGGGTCCCCCGTACGGCCGTACGTCCACCGCGGCGGCGACCTCGTCGGCGCCGGCGGGCGTCAGCCAGCCGGCGTCCAGGCACGCCTCGACGGGCAGGACGTCCGCCACGCGGGCCCGCGGCACCGGCTGCTGCAGCAGGAACAGCCGTACGAGCGTCTCCCGCGGGGTGGCCCCCCGCGTGGCCCGCAGCGCGGGGACGGTCTCACTGCGGGCCAGTGCCGCGTACGCGGGGGCGCCGAGCAGTTCGAGGAGGCCGTCGGCGGTGAAGGAGGCGCCGAGCAGGGCCTCACGCAGCCGGACGGCGACGTCCGGACGGTCGGCGGCGGGCAGGGCGGGCAGGCTGGAGTCACTCACGTCCCCATTGTGTCGGCCGGCGCCGACATCGCACACGCGTGTAGGGGCCCTTCGCGGCCCGGTTCCCCGCGACCGGGCCCGCTCAGCTCCCCGTCGCCGGAGCCGATGCGGGCGCCGAGGCGGACTTGCAGCTCGGCTGCTGGGCCATCGCCCGGCCGACGTCGCCCTCCTCGAGGTTCTTCAGGGCGTCGTTCCCGGTCTTGCTGAGCTGGTCCAGCCGGGTGGCGACACCCTTGAGGCCGTCGGCGAACTTGGCCTGGTCCTTGGTCTCGAGCACGTCCACCTGCTTCTTCAGCGAGGCATAGGACGCGGAGAGGTCGTTGAGTTCCTTGACCGCGTCCTGCTGCTTCTTCTTGCCGTCGTCGACGTCGGGCGCGCCGGCCCGGGAGACGGCGGCGCCGATCGCCTTGTAGGCGTCGGACATGTCCTGGAAGGCCTGCGAGTCGGTCTGCTTGACGTCGGCCGGGGCGCTGTTGTCCGAGGTCTGCTTCTGGATCGCGCCGTTGGCGGCCGCGATCTTCTTCGCCTGCGGCTGCACCGCGTCGCAGACCTGCTTGGCCCACGTGTTCAGCGTGTCGTTCTTGTCGTCGGCGCTGCTGTCGGAGCAGCCCGTCAGTGCCAGCGCCAGTACCGCACCGCCGGACAGTGCGGCCGCGAGCTTCTTGTTCACCGGATTGGTCCCTTCCATGGCTCTCGGCCCCGGAACATACACGCCGTCCACAGGGCCACCACGAGCCGGGCGCCCGGTGCATCCGTTCTTGTGGCCATTTACACCAGGCGAGAGAAGGCTCACGAAGGACGCGGGACGCGTACACACGCAGCGGGCGGGCGATGCGTCGGAACGCACCGCCCGCCCGCCGTGGAACCGGCCCCTTTCCGGCTACGACACCACCGCGGAGTCGGCCGGCTCGGACGTCCGCTCGGCGTTGTCGTCGTCGCCCACGGCGATCCCGCGCCGTTTGGAGACGTAGACCGCACCGACGATGACGGCCAGCGCCACGACCGCGACAACGACCCGCACGGGGATGCTCGCGTCGTGGCCGTAGCTGAACTTGATGACGGCGGGCGCGATGAGCAGCGCCACCAGGTTCATCACCTTCAGCAGGGGGTTGATGGCGGGGCCGGCGGTGTCCTTGAACGGGTCGCCGACGGTGTCGCCGATCACCGTGGCCGCGTGGGCCTCGCCGCCCTTGCCGCCGTGGTGGCCGTCCTCGACCAGTTTCTTGGCGTTGTCCCAGGCACCGCCGGAGTTGGCCAGGAACACCGCCATCAGCGTGCCGGCGCCGATCGCGCCCGCGAGGTAGGCGCCCAGCGCGCCCACACCGAGCGTGAACCCGATGAAGATGGGGGCCATCACGGCGAGCAGCCCGGGCGTGGCGAGTTCCCGCAGGGCGTCCTTGGTGCAGATGTCGACGACCTTGCCGTACTCCGGCTTCTCGGTGAAGCTCATGATCCCGGGCTTCTCGCGGAACTGCCGCCGCACCTCGAACACCACCGAGCCCGCCGACCGCGACACCGCGTTGATGGCCAGCCCCGAGAAGAGGAAGACGACCGCGGCGCCGGCGATGAGGCCGACGAGGTTGTTGGGCTGTGAGATGTCCATCATCAGGCTCAGCGGTGCGCCGGCTCCGGACAGTGCCTCGCCGACGTCCTGCGCCCCGGTCGTGATCGCGTCGCGGTAGGACCCGAACAGGGCCGACGCGGCCAGCACGGCGGTCGCGATGGCGATGCCCTTGGTGATGGCCTTGGTGGTGTTGCCGACCGCGTCCAGGTTGGTGAGCACCTGGGCTCCCGCGCCCTCTACGTCACCGGACATCTCGGCGATGCCCTGCGCGTTGTCGGAGACCGGCCCGAAGGTGTCCATGGCGACGATCACGCCGACCGTGGTGAGCAGGCCGGTGCCGGCCAGCGCCACCGCGAACAGCGCCAGCATGATCGACGTACCGCCGAGCAGGAACGCGCCGTACACGCCGAGGCCGATCAGCAGGGCGGTGTACACGGCCGACTCCAGGCCGACGGAGATGCCGGCGAGGATCACGGTGGCCGGGCCGGTCAGCGATGTCTTGCCGATGTCCCGGACGGGGCGCCGGCCGGTCTCGGTGAAGTAGCCCGTCAGCTGCTGGATCACGGCGGCCAGCAGGATGCCGATCGCCACCGCGACAAGGGCGAGGACGCGCGGGTCCCCGTCCTTGCCGAGGATCGCCGCGTCGGTCACGCCGTCGAGGTCGGCGAACGACGACGGCAGATAGAGGAAGGCCGCGGCCGCCACCAGGGCCAGCGAGATCCCCGCGGAGATGAAGAAGCCGCGGTTGATCGCGGTCATGCCGCTTCGGTCGGCCCGGCGCGGCGCCACCGCGAAGATGCCGATCATGGCGGTGATCACGCCGATCGCGGGAACGAGGAGCGGGAACGCCAGACCGTGGTTGCCGAAGGCCGCCGTGCCCAGGATCAGCGCGGCGACGAGGGTCACCGCATAGGACTCGAAGAGGTCGGCCGCCATGCCCGCGCAGTCGCCGACGTTGTCGCCCACATTGTCGGCGATGGTCGCGGCATTGCGCGGATCATCCTCCGGAATGCCCTGCTCCACCTTGCCGACCAGGTCGGCGCCGACGTCGGCGGCCTTGGTGAAGATGCCGCCGCCGACTCGCATGAACATGGCGATCAGCGCGGCACCCAGGCCGAAGCCTTCGAGCACCTTCGGCGCGTCGGCCGCGTACACCAGCACCACGCAGGAGGCGCCCAGCAGGCCGAGCCCCACCGTGATCATGCCGACGACGCCACCGGTACGAAAAGCGATCTTCATCGCCTTGTGCGAAACGGTGGTGAGATCCTTTTCGGGCTCACCCCGCACTGGCTCACCCGGCAAAGGAGGCGCGTTCACTCCGTTGACGGAGGCGGGGGACGGAGGGGCCTGAGCGGCCTCGCGAGCCGCTGCGGCAACGCGCACGTTGCTGCGCACGGCGAGCGACATCCCGAAATAGCCGGTGGCCGCCGAGAACGCGGCACCGATCAGGAAGAAGACCGATCGTCCGGCGCGCTGATTCCAGTCGTCCGCGGGCAGCAGCAGGAGCAGGAAGAACACCGCGACGGCGAATACGCCGAGTGTGCGCAGCTGCCGGCCCAGGTAGGCCTTCGCGCCTTCCTGCACCGCCTCCGCGATCCGCTTCATGCTGTCGGTGCCCTCGCCCGCGGCGAGCACCTGGCGCACCAGGATGCCCGCGACCATGAGCGCGGTGAGCGCGACGGCCGCGATGACCGCCACGATGATCCGGTTGTCGTCGGTCAGTACTGCGGCTGCGAGGGTCGTGGGGTGGCCCCACTGATGAGGGGTAGAAAGCCCCGCCATTCGTCCTCCTTGACGCTTGGGCTGAGCTCAAGATGTGGACGGATTCTAGGTACCGGAACCTGATCAAAACAGAGGACGGCAAATCGAATTGGTCTTCATCTGCCCCACGGCAAATGATCGCCGAGCGGTCACGGAACCCGAAAGCGGTAATGCCTCAAAAGCATTCGCGCTTGATCCGTTGTCCAACTGGCGGATCGTGAAGTTATTCACGACTCGCTGCATGCCTCACTGTAAGCGTGGCCGGCAGTACCCGCACATGCCGAAGGACCCTGCGAGGGAGGGCCCTTCGATGAAGGCAGGACGCGGGGGGCGCAGGCGGGCGCCGACGCCGGGGCCGGGCTCGTGCCCGTAGCGGCGCAGGCGAAGGCTGCGGAGAATTCGGCCGGGCGAGTGAAGCGGCCGGCTCGAGCGAAGGCCGGGCTCGGCCGGGTAAGCGCAGCGGTCGGTCGGGCTCAGGCAGAAGCCCCGGGCCGGCTGGGGGCCGTCCGGGTCGCGGCTGGGCGAGTACGGCGGTCGACTTGGGGGGACAGCCGGCGTCGGACTGGGGCGCGTACGGCGGTCGGCGGGGGCGAGAGCCCGGGCCGGCTCAAGGAGGCCGTCCGGGTCGCGACTACGCCAGTACGGCGGTCGGCGGGGTGGTCGGCCAGGTCATGCGGATCAGCCCGCCGTCCTTCCCCGCCGAGACCTCCATGTCGTCGACGAGACCGCTGATGACCGCGAGGCCCATCTCGTCCTCCTCGGCCTCCACGTCGTCCGGGGCGCCCGAGGCACCTCCGGCGCCGGCAGCCGCGTGCGGCGCCTCGTCACCGACCTCGATGGAGAACTGTTTCTCCTCCTCTATCAGGATCACCTTCACCGGCGCCGTGATGCCGCCGTTCCGGTGGAGCCCGACGGCACGGGAGCAGGCCTCGCCCACAGCGAGTCTGACCTCGTCGAGGACGGCCTCGTCCACTCCGGCCCTGCGCGCCACCGCCGCCGCCACCAGACGGGCGGTGCGGACGTGCTCGGGAAGCGCGCTGAAGCGGAGCTCAACGGTGGCCATGCATCCCCCTCGGAGCTGTGGGCGTGCTGTCGGGGGCCGGGCCGCGGACAGCCCGGTCCCCGTCCTGAACTTCTTCCTCCCCGGACACCGGCCCGAGGCCGGTGGTCAGTCGGTGGCCGCCACCGCCTCCTCGACCGAGGTGTGAATCGGGAACACCTTGGTGAGACCGGTGATGCGGAAGATCTTGAGAATGCGCTCCTGGTTGCAGACCAGGCGCAGTGAGCCCTCATGGGCACGAACGCGCTTCAGGCCGCCGACCAGCACGCCGAGACCGGTGGAGTCGAGGAAGTCCACGCCCTCCATGTCGACGACGAGGTGGAAATTCCCGTCGTTCACCAGCTCGACCAGCTGCTCGCGCAGCTTGGGCGCGGTATATACGTCGATTTCGCCACCGACCTCGACGACCGTACGATCGCCGACGGTACGGGTCGACAGGGACAGGTCCACGGATCCTCCAGCACCTTGCTATCGAGCGGTCGCCCCTCGGGACACCTCGGCAGAGCCCCCGGGACGGTTCGCCAGCCGCGATGGCATTCAATCACTTACCGGCAGGCGTGCACGACGCCTTGGCTCCATTGTCCGTCATGCCGGTGACACACTCGGTGCCGATGGCCAAGAATCACCGATCCGATCGGTCCCCGACGGACAGCGCGTCCCGCCCCGCCCCGAGCACGATCCTGGACCGGCTCGCCTCGGGCCCGAGCCGGGCTGCGCGCATCACTCATACGGAGCACTTGCCCCCGCGTGCGGGCCGCCATGCCGTCTGGCCCGACCGGATTCGCCCGGAGGTCGTCGCGGCGGTGCAGGCCTGCGGCGTCGAACACCCCTGGTCGCACCAGGCGCGCGCGGCGGAGCACGCCCTGGACGGCGACTCGGTGGTGGTCGCCACCGGCACGGCCTCCGGCAAGTCCCTGGCGTACCTCGTCCCGGTGCTGTCGACGCTGCTGGACGGCTCCGAGGCCCCGAACGGCCGCGGCGCCACCGCCCTCTATCTGGCCCCGACCAAGGCCCTGGCGGCCGACCAGTGCCGCTCGGTGAAGGGGCTGGCCCAGCCTCTGGGCACCGCCGTGCGCGCGGCGGTGTACGACGGCGACACCCCGTTCGAGGAGCGGGAGTGGATCCGCCAGTACGCCACCTACGTGCTGACCAACCCCGACATGCTGCACCGGGGCATCCTGCCCTCGCACCCCCGCTGGTCCTCCTTCCTGCGCGCGCTGAAGTACGTCGTCATCGACGAGTGCCACACCTACCGGGGTGTCTTCGGCTCGCACGTCGCCCAGGTGCTGCGCCGACTGCGCAGGCTGTGCGCGCGCTACGGCGCGTCGCCCGTCTTCCTGCTGGCCTCGGCGACCGCCGCAGAGCCCGCCGTGGCGGCACGTCGGCTGACCGGGCTGCCCGTCGTGGAGGTCGCCGACGACGCCTCGCCGCGCGGTGAACTGGTGTTCGCTCTGTGGGAGCCGCCGCTCACCGAACTCCAGGGCGAGCGGGGTGCACCCGTCCGCCGCACCGCCACCGCCGAGACGGCCGACCTGCTGACCGACCTGACCCTGCAGGGCGTGCGCTCGGTCGCCTTCGTCCGCTCCCGGCGCGGCGCCGAGCTGATCTCGGTGATCGCCCAGGAGCGGCTGACCGAGGTCGACCGGTCGCTGGCCGGGCGCGTGGCGGCCTATCGCGGCGGCTACCTCCCCGAGGAGCGCCGCGCCCTCGAACGCGCCCTGCACTCCGGCGAACTCCTCGGCCTCGCCGCGACGACCGCGCTGGAACTCGGCATCGACGTGTCGGGCCTGGACGCCGTCGTGATCGCCGGCTACCCCGGGACCCGGGCGTCCCTGTGGCAGCAGGCGGGCCGGGCCGGCCGCGCCGGGCAGGGCGCGCTGGCGGTGCTGGTCGCGCGCGACGATCCGCTGGACACCTTCCTCGTCCACCACCCCGAGGCCCTGTTCGACCAGCCGGTGGAGTCCACCGTCCTCGACCCGGACAACCCGTACGTCCTGGCCCCCCACCTGTGCGCGGCCGCCGCCGAACTGCCGCTGACCGACGAGGACGTCGAGCTGTTCGGGCCCGCCGGCGCGGAGTTGCTGCCGCAGCTGGAGGCCGCGAAGCTGCTGCGCCGGCGGACGAAGGCCTGGCACTGGACGCGCCGTGAACGGGCCGCGGACCTCACCGACATCCGGGGCGGGGGCGGGCGCCCGGTGCAGATCGTCGAGGCCGCCACCGGGCGGCTGCTCGGCACGGTCGACGAGGGCGCCGCGCACGCGACGGTGCACGAGGGCGCGATCCACCTGCACCAGGGCCGTACGTACCTGGTGCGCCGGCTCGACCTGGACGACTCGGTCGCCCTGGTCGAGGAGGCCACTCCGCCGTACACCACGGTCGCCCGCGACACGACGGCCATCGCCGTCCTGGAGACGGACGTCGAGGTGCCGTGGGGCGACGGCCGGCTGTGCTACGGCACCGTCGAGGTCACCAACCAGGTCGTCTCCTTCCTGCGCCGACGGGTCATCACCGGTGAGGTGCTGGGTGAGACGAAGCTCGACCTCCCTCCCCGGACGCTGCGCACGCGGGCGGTGTGGTGGACGGTCACCGAGGACCAGCTGGACGAGGCCCGGATCAACCCGGAGATCCTCGGCGGCTCCCTGCACGCCGCCGAGCACGCGTCCATCGGCATGCTGCCGCTGTTCGCGACCTGCGACCGCTGGGACATCGGCGGGGTCTCCGTTCCGCTCCATCCCGACACGCTGCTGCCGACGGTGTTCGTCTACGACGGCCACCCCGGCGGTGCGGGTTTCGCCGAGCGCGCCTTCCACACCGCGCGGGCCTGGCTCAGCGCCACCCGCGAGGCCATAGCCTCCTGTGAGTGCGACTCCGGCTGCCCGTCGTGCATCCAGTCCCCCAAGTGCGGCAACGGCAACGACCCGCTGCACAAGCGAGGGGCTGTGCGTCTGCTGACGGTGCTGCTGAAGGGGGCCCCGCAGGAGAAGGACGAGAGGGCCCAGCAGGACGAGAGGGACGGCGACAAGGACGAAGCGGCCGGGGCGGAGCGGGAGCAGACGGAGGAGACCCGGGGCAAGGAGGCCGGGGCCGGCGCGGAGGGCGTCGCGGGCCTCGCTGACGGGCGCGGGCGCTGAGGCGAACGCAAGCCCTGGGCGCCGGGCGGAAGCGGGCCCGGTGAGTCGGGCGGGAGTGGATCCGGTGGACCGGCCCTCGCCCTCACCTCCGCCGAGAACGGCCCCCTGTCCGACACCGCCGTGACGTCCGAGGTCTCCCCCACGACCGCGCACCGGACGAGCCGCGTCCCCTGTGCCCGCGCCACCCGGTCCGCCCGGGCGCAGGCCGCGGTGCCGCCCTCGGCCCAGTGGTCCGCCGCCGCAAGCGCCGCGAGGTCGGCGGCGCCGGCCGCGCGGTGCCGGGTCACCACGGCCTGTCCGAGGGCCAGTCCGACGCCGAACACCACACACAGCACGGCGACCGCGCCGACGCTCCAGACGGTGGCGGAACCGCGGTCGGCGAACCGCTCACTCGCGGTGGTCCCATCCGCCTCAGAGCCGCCTCCCCCGGCGGTCCCCTTTCCGACGGAGCCCTTCATGATCCGGCTCCCACCCTCTCCTCGGCCTCCGCCACCGCTTCCTCCCGCAGTTCGAAGGGCAGGACGCCCATTCCCGGCGGGGTGGCCGCGACGACCACGCGGACGTGTTCCCCGACCCTGGTCACCGTGACCTTCGCCCCGCGCGGTGCCGCCTCGCGCGCCGCCTGTGTGACCGCGCTGTCCGGATCCTGGCGGGCGGCGGCCCGGGCACCCACCCGGGCCGCGTCCACGCACTGGATCTGTGCGAGCACGACCAGCAGTCCCCACACCAGTGTCGTGACGACCAGCACCAGCACGGGCAGGGCCGTGGCCGCCTCCGCCGTCACGAAGCCGCGGTCGGCCCTGCGTTCACATCCGCGCACTGAGCGCTCGCTTCACGATGTTCTGCAGTTCCGTCTTGACCTGCCCGCTCGTCACCACCTCGTACAGCAGCACGGCGAACGCCACCGCCGCGATGATGCCCATCGCGTACTCGGACGTGACCATTCCCGCGTCGCGGCGCAGCAGGGCACTCAGCCGTGCCCGAACCTTTCCGTACATCTCAACCCCCGTGAGGTCTCGTTCTCTTGGTCGATCCGTCTGCCGGTGCGTCCGTCGACTCGTCGTCTGGGACCCCTCACCGTCGTCCTCGGCCGGTCTCTGCCCGGCCCTCTCCGCCCGGCCGCTCCCTCAGCCACCACCTCCTCTCAGCACCCCACCGGCCAGGCCGATCACCACGGGCAGCACGCCGACCGCGACGAAGGCGGGCAGGAAGCACAGTCCCACCGGCGCGGTGACGAGGACGGCCGCCCGGCGGGCGCGGGCGGTCGCGGCGCGCGCCCGGTCGGCGCGGGCGTCGGCGGCGAACCTCGCCACCGGGCCGGCCGCGGGGAGCCCGGATTCGTCCGCGCGCTGCAGCAGCCGTGCCAGCGCCTCAGCTCCCGGCAGCGAGGCGAGCCGCCGCCAGGCATCGGCCGGTTCACCGCCCAGCCGTACCTCCGCGGCTCCCCGCGCCAGCCCGTCCCCGACCGGGCCCGCCAGCGCCTCGCCGACGGCCTGGGCGGCGACCACGGGGCCGGCACCGGCCGCGATGCAGGCCGCCAGCAGGTCGGCGGCGAGCGGTAGGGTCCGGGCGGCCTCGGCCGCCTCCCCTGCTTCCCCGGCGCCGGATGCCGTCCGGTGCATGCTCCACCACCTCAGCCCGGTCGCGGCGGCCAGCCCGAGTGCGATGCCGAGGAACCCTCCGGCGAGCACCCACCCGGCGCTCACCGCCCCGGCCGGAGGCAGCCACCTCCGGGCGCCGGACCACACCTGGGCCCACGCCCCCGGGTACGGCCCGCCAGGGGACGGCCCCGTACGCCTCGCCGGCCGCCCTCCCGCCCCCGGCCCGAGATGCGGCGTCGCGACCGTCCGTATGTGCCGCCTCACCCCCCGCCTCATCCCTGACCGCAGCCACGGCCACGTACCCGGCCCCGCCCCGGCCCGTGGCGCCTCGGCCGCCGACGCCCGTCCCAGGCCCGTCACCGCAGCGGCCACCGCCGCCCGTCCCAGGCCCGGCCTCGCCTCCGCCGCCGGGCCCGGCCTGGCCCCGGCCGCCGCACCCGTCACCGCATCTCGCCCGGCCGCCGTCATCGCGCCCGTGTCCGAGAGGGATCCCGGCCTCCCCGGCAGCAGGCCGTCCAGCCGGCGCCGCGCTCTGCGCTCCTGGCGGGCCGCCGACAGCCACCGCGCCGGCAGCCCCAGGGCGAGCAGTACACCCACCACCGTCCCCAGTCTGTGGACAAACTCCCCGCTCATGCCGCCTCCGCCCTCCGTACGACCGTCAGGGCCCACCACAGGCCCACCGCTTCCAGCACCCCACCGGCCACCAGACAGCCCAGCCCCGCTCCCGTGTGCAGCAGCACGTGCAGAGGATCGGCTCCCATGGCCGTGCCGAGCAGCAGGCCCAGGGCGGGCAGGGCCGCGAGCATCACTGCCGTGGCCCGGGCGCCCGACAGTTGGGCGCGCAGATCGGCACGCTGGTCCCGTTCCGCCCGCAGCGCCGCCTCCAGCCGGTCAAGTCCGGCCGCCAGTCCCGCGCCCTGGTCGACGGCGACCCGCCAGCATGCGGCCAGGCCCAGCAGTCCTTCGGCTCCCGGCTGCCGGGCGGCCGCGGCGAGCGCACCGGGCACGTCCCCACCGAACCGGGCCGCCGCCAGCACCGCGACCTGTGCGTCTCCGAGGCCGCCCGCGTCCCGGGTCGCGTGCAGCAGCGCCTCGCCCGGTTGCCGGCCGGCCCTCACCTGCCCGGCGAGCGCCCCGCACAGGGCGATCACCGCGTCCACGCGCCGTTCCGCCTCCCGTCGCGCCGCCCGTGCGAGCCGCGCCCGGCGCAGCCACGGCACACCGGCCGCCCCCGCGACGGCGGGCAGCACCGAGGCGCCCAGCAGTGCCAGCACCAGCCCGGCGGCCGGCGGCCACCATTCCGCCCCGCACCGTCCGCCGACCCGCCGCAGCACGCCGACGGCCCGGTCCCGCCAGGGCGGCCCGGTGGCCACCGACCCGCCGCCGGCGAACAGCAGCCGCGCCCGCCGCGCTGCGCCGTGCCCGCCGCCCAGCCAGACCACCGCCCCGGCACACCCCACCGCCGCAGCGAGGAGCAGCCGCCCTCCGGACGTCGTGTCAGCCATCGCGCTCACCGCCTCCTCCGGATCCCGCGTGGAGCAGCCCCCGCAACCGCTCCCAGCCCCGCTCCCGCACGAACGACTCCGCGCCCCAGCGCAGCGCCGGAACCGTCCGCACCAGTCCGGACGCGTCCCGCTCCAGCACCCGCACCTCGGCGATCCGCCGCCGCCCGGAGCGGTCCCGCACCAGGTGCAGCACCACCGACAGGGCGGCCGCGAGCTGGCTGTGCAGCGCGGCCCGGTCCAGCCCGCCGGCCGTTCCCAGCGCCTCAAGGCGGGCGGGGACGTCCGCGGCCGCGTTGGCGTGCACGGTGCCGCACCCTCCTTCGTGGCCCGTGTTCAGCGCGGCCAGGAGATGGACGACCTCACCACCGCGCACCTCGCCGACGACCAGCCTGTCCGGTCGCATCCGCAGTGCCTGCCGTACCAGGTCCTCCAGGGTGACCAAGCCCGCACCCTCCTGGTTGGCGGGTCTGGTCTCCAACCGGACGACATGCGGGTGGTCGGGCCGCAGCTCCGCGGAGTCCTCGGCGAGCACGATCCGCTCGCCCGGTCCGGCCAGCCCCAGCAGGGCACTGAGCAGCGTGGTCTTGCCGGTGCCGGTCCCGCCGCTGACGAGGAAGGACACCCGCGCCTCCATCAGCGCGCCCAGCACCCGGTCACCGCCCGGCGGGACCGTGCCCGCCGCCACCAGTTCCTCCAGCGTGAACGCGCGCGGCCGGACCACCCGCAGGGACAGGCAGGTGCAGCCGACGGCGACGGGGGGCAGCACCGCGTGCAACCGGGTGCCGTCGGGCAGGCGCGCGTCGACCCACGGCCGGGCGTCGTCGAGGCGTCGTCCGGCCACGGCGGCCAGGCGTTGGGCGAGGCGTCGCACGGCCCCCGCGTCGGGGAAGGCGACGGTGGTCCGCTCCAGACCGCCGCCCCGGTCCACCCACACCCGATCGGGGGCCGAGACGAGGACGTCGGTCACCGAGGGATCGGCGAGCAACGGCTCCAGCGGACCGCTGCCGATCAGCTCGGACCGCAGTTGCTCGGCCGCCCCGAGGACCTCCGCGTCACCGAGCACACGGCCCTGCTCCCGCAGCGCCTGTGCCACCCGGGCGGGCGTCGGATCAGCCCCGCTCCGGGCGAGCCACCGGCGCACGCCGTCCAGCAGATCGGCGCACATCTCTGGCCCGGCGGGTCCGGACCCGGACCCGGACCTGGGCCAGTCAGGCTGCACAGGCCCGTTTCCAGGTCCGCCCGGCGTGCGGAAGACCGCAGTCCCGTTCCCACGGCTGCCCGTGCGGCCGAGCCCCGCGGCGTCGTGGCCACGGCCGCCGGACCACCCGGACGGAACCGCCCCGGTTCCCCGTCCGCCCGACCACCCTGACCCGGCGGGCGCATTTCCAGGGCCGATCGACGAGCCTGGTCCCGCAGACCCGCCTCCACCACCGACCGGCCACTCGCGCCCCACAGCCCCGTTCCGGGCGCCCGAAAGCGGACGCACCGCAGCCCCCTTCCGGGGATCGCCCGAAAGCCGAGGCGCCGCAGCCCCCTGCCCACGGCCGTCCGACGCCCGAGGCCCCGCAGGCCCGTTTCCAGGACGGCCCGGCGACCCAGACTCCACAGCCCCGTACCCAGGGCCACCCGGCCACGCGGGCTCCCCGGTGCCGGCCGGTCCGGCCGGCGCCCTCATGCGGCACCCGCCTCGATCAGCGCCCGCTCCCAGAACGCCGTGCAGAACCGGGCCAGCGGTCCGCGCGCGGCGGCGCCGGGTGGCCTCCCGCCGTCGCCCGATCGGCGCAGCCCGGACTCCACGGGCACCTCGCCGGCCAGCGGCAGTCCCAGCAGCCGGGCCACCTCGCCGTCGTCCAGTCCCGGCGCGTACGGTCCGCGTACCGCCACCCGCAGGTCGCGCAGGACCATCCCGACGGCGGAGGCCACCCGCCCGGCGGCCGCGACGGCGCGCAGCTCGGCCGGCACCACGAGCAGTCCGACGTCGAGTTGGGCGAGGACCTCGGCGACCCCCTCGTCGACGCGGCGCGGCAGGTCGACCACCACCACGCCGCCGCGGCGGCGGGCGGCGGCCAGCACCGCCCGGACGGCCTGGGGCGGAACGGCGACGCAGTCGCCGCGGTCCCAGCTGAGCACCCGCAGCGCGTGCAGTTCGGGCAGCGACTCCTCCAGGGCGCCGCCGCCGACCCTCCCGCGCGAGGCGGCGAACGCGGGCCAGCGCAGCCCCTCGGCCGTCTCCCCACCGAGCAGCACGTCCAGGCCGCCGCCCAGCGGGTCCGCGTCCACCAGGAGTGTGCGCAGCCCCTCGCGGGCGGCGGTGACGGCGAGCGCGCAGGCCAGTGTGGACGCTCCGGCGCCGCCGCGGCCGCCGATGACGCCGACGGTGAGCGCGGGCCGGCCGACGCCCTCGGCGACGTCCGCGATGCGGTCGACCAGCCACTGCTCTCCGTCGGGCAGCACCAGTACGTGGTCGGCACCGATCTCGACGGCACGCCGCCAGACCCCGGAGTCGTCCTGGTCGCGGCCGACGAGCACGACTCCGTTCCGCCGCACGGCGCCGCGGACCCGCCGTGCGGCGTCGTCCCCGACCAGGACCAGCGGCGCGGCTTCCCAGGCGCCCCGGCGTTCGGGCAGCCCGTGGTGCACCTCGGGCGTGGCGCCCGCCGCCGCGCACAGGCGCAGCAGGTCGTCGAGGAGTTCGGTGTCCTCCGTGACGATCAGTGGTCCGCCCTGCCGGCCTCCGGCGGCGGGCGGTGGGTCGTGTGTGACGGTCCCGGGCACGGGCCTCCCCCTTCGCTGCTTGGCTCGCGCGGCCCCTGCGGCCCGCGAATCACGACCATGTGAAGAACCGGCAAGCGGCCTTCATATGGACGGCCGATACGAATCGGCCATACGCGCCCGGCAATCGGGAACGGCTGAAAAGTCGCCGGAAGCGGAGCGCGCTGGAATCACGGTGCAGCGATGCGGGAAATCATGTGGATCTTGGTCGAAATCTGTGGACAACCCCACGGCTGTGAATATCGCCATCACCCATACCGGTGACCCCCCGGCCCACTCCCGCCCGGTATCCGCACCGCAGCGCTGCGGTTACACACGGTAATCGGCGAGGTCGCGGGGCACACGACACCCGCAGCCGTCGCGCACCAGGACGCGATCACGAGAGGAAGGGGGAGAAACGCACCCGGACATGCGACGACCCCCGCCGGGGGGGAGAGCGGGGGTCGTCTCCACGGCCGACTCGGGGGGGGAGGAGTCGGACCGGGTTAGCACGGTCGCGAACGATCCGTGACTTCCATGGTGTACCCGAGAGCCCTCTCAGGCAAACCCACACGCCCACCTTACGCCGAATGGGCTGCCCCTATGCTCGGGGGCGTGGAAAACCACTCCTCGCCCCGTACGGCGGCCTTCTTCGATCTGGACAAGACGGTCATTGCGAAGTCGAGCACGCTCACCTTCAGCAAGTCCTTCTACCAAGGCGGACTGATCAACCGCAGGGCCGTCCTGCGCACCGCATACGCCCAGTTCGTGTTCCTGGCCGGCGGCGCCGACCACGACCAGATGGAGCGGATGCGCGCGTACCTGTCCGCGCTGTGCCGCGGCTGGAACGTGCAGCAGGTCAAGGAGATCGTCGCCGAGACGCTGCACGACCTCATCGACCCGATCATCTACGACGAGGCCGCGTCCCTCATCGAGGGGCACCACACGGCCGGACGCGACGTCGTCATCGTGTCCACGTCCGGCGCGGAGGTGGTCGAGCCGATCGGCGAACTGCTGGGCGCCGACCGCGTCGTCGCCACCCGGATGGTGGTGGGCGAGGACGGCTGCTTCACCGGCGAGGTGGAGTACTACGCCTACGGCCCGACGAAGGCCGAGGCGATCAAGGCGCTGGCCGAGTCGGAGGGCTACGACCTCGACCGCTGCTACGCCTACAGCGACTCGGCGACCGACCTGCCCATGCTGGAGTCGGTCGGGCACCCGCACGCCGTCAACCCGGACCGCGCACTGCGGCGGGAGGCGCTCGTCCGCGGCTGGCCGGTCCTCGACTTCCACCGGCCGGTGCGGCTCAAGCAGCGGCTGCCCGCGTTCTCCGTACCGCCGCGCCCGGCCCTCGTGGCGGTCGCGGCGATAGGCGCGGCGGCGGCCACCGCGGGACTCGTCTGGTACGCGAACCGGCGCCGGGGCGCGGTGCTGTGACGAGAACCGGCCGTCGCGCCGACCGGGTGACACCCTCCGGCGTCCGTTTCCTTCCGCTTCGCACCAGAAAGTAAAGAACTGTAGGCAGGGGTTTCACTTGCTCCGCCCGTGCAGTACAAAGGAGTCAACGGCCCGCGAGACCGGAGGGACATCCGAGAGGATCACCTTCATGACGCACTTGGCCCCGCGGACCGAGCATGAACACCGGGCACCCACGCGACGTCGACCCGTCGATTACGGGCCAGCCGCACCAGGTGACGGGCAACGATCCCGACCTGATGGGCCAGATATCGAGGACGCCTGGTAACTCGGCGAGCATGCCAGCGGCGGTACGAGAGCTCGTACCGCCGCATTTCTGCGCAGCCCCCGCGAGGGGCTCGCCCATGCCGAGGCCTCCCCGCACGTCCACCCCGGGCGCGACCCGGCGTGTCCCTGCCGGTACACACCCGGCGTGCGGTCACGCGGCGCCGCGCTGCAGCGCCTCGCACACCGCCGTGGACTCCCGTGCGCCGAGTTCCACGGCGCGGCCGCAGTGGGCGATCCAGGCGGCCATGCCCTGCGGGGTGCCGGAGACATAGCCGTCGAGCGCCTTGCGGTAGGCCGCGCGGCCCAGTTCGGCGTGGCCGACCTCCGCCGGGCATACCGACTTCGGGTCCAGGCCGCTGCCGACCAGCACGACGCGCTCGGCCGCGCGCGCGACCAGGCCGTTGTGGGAGGCGAAGGGGCGCAGGGCCAGGAGTTCGCCGTGCACGACGGCCGCCATGACCAGGGCGGGCGCGGAACTGCCCGCCAGGAGCAGCTCCGACAGGCCCTCCAGGCGCCCGGAGACCTCGGCCGCGCTCGGCAACGGCAGCTCGATCAGCGGCTCGTCGACGTCCTCGCCCGCCAGGCGCGGACGTCCGACCGCGTCGTCCTTGCCGGCCGCGGCCACCAGGTGCAGCCGGGCCAGGACCCGCAGCGGCGACTGGCGCCAGATGGACAGCAGTTGGCCCGCCTCGGCCGTGAGTCGCAGTGCCGCGCCCACCACCCGCGCCTCGTCGTCCCCGCTGAAGTCGGTGCGCCGGCGCACCTCCTCGAGGGCCCAGTCGGCGTCCGACAGCGCCGCTGAGCCACGTGCGCCGCGCAGGGCTGCCTCGGAGGTGATCTCGTTGCTCCGGCGCCGCATGATCCGGTGCCCGTACACCCGGTCCACGGCCTTGCGCACGGACTCCACCGAGTCGGCCACACCGGGCAGCGAGCCCAGGGCCGCGAGGGCGTCCCCCTTGCGCGGGGCGGTGCGAGAGTTCGGGGGAGGATCAACGGCCCCGCCTGTCGTACTCATGAGTACGACCCTACGCGCCCGCACCCGGCCGCGCGGGCCCCACTCCCCCGGAGGTCCAAACCCCCACCCGGTGCCGGACCCCACGAAGGAGTGGTCTTTCCCGGCCCACGGTCACGTACCGCGACGGTCGCACTACCCTTGGTGAACATGAAAATTGCTTTCGTCGGGAAGGGCGGCAGCGGCAAGACCACTCTGTCCTCCCTCTTCATCCGCCACCTGGCCGCGGCCGGCGCACCGGTCGTCGCGGTCGACGCCGACATCAACCAGCACCTCGGAGCCGCCCTCGGCCTCGAGGAGGCGGAGACCGCCGCACTGCCCGCGATGGGCGACCGGCTGCCGCTGATCAAGGACTGGCTGCGCGGCACCAACCCGCGCATCGCCTCAGCGGAGACGATGATCAAGACCACGCCGCCCGGGGAAGGCTCGCGGCTGCTGCGGGTGCGGGAGGACAACCCGGTGTACGAGGCGTGCGCGCGCGAGGTGGAACTCGACGGCGGCACCGTCCGTTTGATGGTCACCGGCTCCTTCACGGACGCCGACCTGGGGGTCGCCTGCTACCACTCCAAGACGGGAGCGGTGGAGCTGTTCCTGAACCACCTGGTGGACGGCCGCGGCGAGTACGTCGTGGTCGACATGACGGCGGGTTCGGACTCCTTCGCCTCCGGGATGTTCACCCGCTTCGACATCACGTTCCTCGTCGCCGAGCCGACCCGGAAGGGGGTCTCCGTCTACCGCCAGTACAAGCAGTACGCCCACGACTTCGGCGTCGTCCTCAGGGTCGTCGGCAACAAGGTGCAGGGCCAGGACGACCTCGACTTCCTTCGCGCCGAGGTCGGCGAGGACCTGGTCGTGACGGTCGGGCAGTCCGACTGGGTGCGCGCCATGGAGAAGGGCCGGCCGCCCCGGTTCCCGCTCCTGGAGGACGCCAACCGCCGCGCCCTGCGGACACTCGAGGTCGCCGCCGACGCGACGTACGAGCTGCGCGACTGGGACCACTACACCCGCCAGATGGTGCACTTCCACCTGAAGAACGCCGCCTCCTGGGGCAACGAGCGCACCGGGACCGACCTGGCGGCGCAGGTCGACCCCGGGTTCGTCCTCGGCGAGGGCGCCACCGCATCCGTCTGACGACGGCTCGGGGTTCCCGTCCCCACCCGCCCGGACGGGTCGCGGCGGCCGGTGCGACGCGTGGCACGGGACCCAACCACCGCCCGCCGGCCGTACCCGGACAGCGCACTCAGGGCCTGGGCGCTCCGGGGACCCCCTTGGGCGCCGGAGCGGGGCCGTCCGGCAGGAAGGACGCCCAGCGCTCCTTCGGTGCCTCGCCGACACCCAGGCTTCGCAGCTTCCGAAGGGTCTGCGGGTCCTGGGCGTCCAGCCAGTCGGCCAGCTGCCGGAAGGAGACGCAGCGCACGTCGGGCTTGTTGCACACCTCCCTGACGACCTCCTCGACGGCCCGCATGTAGGTGCCGCCGTTCCAGGACTCGAAGTGGTTGCCGATGATCAGCGGCGCCCGGTTTCCGTCGTAGGCGCGGTAGAAGCCCCTGAGCAGGCCGTCCCGCATCTGGTCGCCCCACTGGTCGAACTTGGCCGGGTCGCCCTGGGTCTTGGTGCCGGACTGGTTGACCATGAAGTTGTAGTCCATGGCGAGTTGCTCGAAGGAGTGTCCGGGGAAGGGCACCAGCTGCATCGACAGGTCCCACAGGCCCTCCTTCCTGCCGGGCCACACCTGGTTGCTGACGCCGCTGGTGTCGTAGCGGAAGCCCAGTTCCCCGGCCGCTCGCAGGAAGTTCTGCCGGCCCTCGAGGCAGGGAGTGCGGGCGCCGACGAGCTCCTTGTCGTAGTCGAAGGGCAGCGGAGCCGCTCTCGTCATGCCGGTGTTGGTCTTCCAGTGCTTCACGAACTCCTTGGCCTGGGAGATCTCACTCTTCCAGTCCTCGACCGACCACTGGCCGACGCCGCCGTTCTCGCCGCAGAAGTGGCCGTTGAAGTGGGTGCCGATCTCGTTGCCCTCCAGCCACGCCAGACGCAGCTGTTCGACGGTGTCGGCGATGCCCTTCTCGTCGTTGAAGCCGATCTCGGAGCTGCCCGGGGCGTGTTGCGGCGGCCGGTAGAGGCCGCGCTTGTCCCGGGGCAGCAGGTACAGGCCGCTGAGGAAGTACGTCATCGTCGCGTTGTTGGCCCTGGCGACCTCGCGGAAGTGGGAGAAGAGCCGCTGGCTGTCCTCCCCCGCGCCGTCCCAGGAGAACACCACGAACTGCGGGGGTTTCTGACCGGGCCGCAGCCGCTCCGGTCTGGGCAGGTTCGGCTGCGCCCCGGTGTACGCGGTGGAGCCGTCGCCGATCAGGCGGGTGACGCTCTGCGGCGCCGGGGCGCCGTTCCGGGGTCCGTGCGCTGTCGGTTGGGGACCGTCGGTGCCGCTCGCGCACCCGGCGAGCGACGAGGCACAGGCCGCGGCGACGACGGCGCCGACGGCGAACCTCTGGGTGGCGGCCATGTTCCGCCCACCTTCTTCCTTCTCTCGTCCGACGCCGAGGACGGCGCGTGCTGGGCGCGTGCCGGGGCCGGCCGGCAGCGCCGCCAACGTCGCACGGAGCGGAGAAGGAATTAGTACGACAAGCCGATAAAAAACCCGCTTCACACGTCGAGGTGAATCAGTGCCCCATTCGCGCAGGTAATCCATGCATGGGCTTTACTTGGCATTACGATCGCTTTACCGATCGTTGATTCAGTTGATCCATCCCGCCGCTGCACGCCGTGACCCACGGCCGCGACCCCGACCCCGCCACATCGCGGGGACCACCAGATCCGCGACCGCGCCGCCCCGGAGGAGACGGGAACCATGTCAGCCTGCGTTCCGACCCGCACCGACCACTCGCCCCGGCACCAGCACCACAGCGCGCCACCCGGCCGCCGCCGCTTCCGCGTCGCGGGCGCCGATGTGTCCGCCGCCGTCGCGGTCTTCCTGATCGCCCTGCCCCTGTCCCTCGGCATCGCCCTCGCCACCGGCGCCCCGCTCCAGGCCGGCCTGGTCGCCGCCGCCGTGGGCGGACTGGTCGCCGGCCGGCTCGGCGGCTCCCCGCTCCAGGTCAGCGGCCCCGCCGCCGGCCTCACGGTCGTCACCGCCGACCTGATCCACCGCTACGGATGGCGTACGACGTGCGCCATCACCGTGCTCGCCGGGCTCGCCCAACTCGGACTCGGCTGCCTGCGGGTGGCCCGTTCGGCACTGGCCGTCAGTCCCGCCGTGGTGCACGGGATGCTGGCCGGCATCGGCGTCACCATCGCCGTCGCCCAGCTGCACATCGTCCTCGGCGGCAGCCCGCAGAGCTCCGTGGTCGACAACCTGCTCGCCCTGCCCGCCCAGTTGGCCGGGCTGCACCCCGACTCCGTGTCCGTGAGCGTGCTGACCCTCGCCCTGCTGCTGCTCTGGCCGCGGCTTCCCGGCCGGGCCGGACGGCTCCTGACCAAGGTGCCGGCCGCGCTTGTCGCGGTCGCCGGAGCCACCGCCGCGGCGGCGCTCCTGGGGCTGAGCCTGCCCCGGGTCGACCTGCCGTCATGGAGCAGCCACGCCCTGGCCGGCCTGCCCGAAGGACCGGTGCTCGGCCTCCTCACCGCCGTCCTCAGCACCACCCTGGTGTGCAGCGTGCAGTCGCTGCTCGGCGCCGTCGCCGTGGACAAGCTGGTCGCCGGACGCACCGCGCCGGCCACCGGGGTCGGACGCTCCGACCTGGACCGTGAACTGCTCGGGCAGGGCGCCGCCAACGTCGTCTCCGGAGCGCTCGGCGGACTGCCGGTCGCAGGGGTGGCCGTGCGCAGTACGGCGAACGTGCGCGCGGGTGCCGTGAGCCGGAACTCCACGATGCTGCACGGCGCTCTCGTGGTCGTCGCCACACTGCTGATGGTCCCCGTCCTGGAGTTCATCCCGCTCGCCTCGCTCGCCGCCCTGGTGATGGCCGTCGGCGTCCAGATGGTGTCCCTGCACCACATCCGCACGGTGACCCGGCACCGGGAGGTGCTGGTCTACGCCGTCACGACCCTCGGCGTGGTGGCCCTCGGCGTCCTGGCGGGCGTGGCGCTCGGGGTCGCCGCAGCCGTCGGCGTCGCCCTGAACCGCCTCGCCCACACCCGCATCACCCACGAGGAGCGCGACGGAGTCCATCACGTGCACGTCCGGGGGCAGTTGACCTTCCTCGCAGTCCCTCGGCTCAGCCGGATCCTGCACCACGTGCCCCAGGGCGCCGCCGCGGTCGTCGCGCTGGACGGCTCGTTCATGGACCACGCCGCGTACGAGTCGCTGCAGGACTGGCGCCGGACGCACACCGCGCACGGCGGCTCCGTCGAACTGACCGGCCGCCGGACCGGTGTGCGCCTCGCCGAGCCGGCGGACTCCGGCGGCTGCCGCTGCCGGCCCTGGACGCCCTGGCGCAACCACCAGTGCGGACGCCCGCTGCCGGCGGCGCCGGAGGGCGGCGCCGACACATCCGGACCTGCCGTCGCGGGTCCGAGCGGACAGGCACTGGCGCGCGGCATCAGCGCGTTCCACCGCAACACCGCGCCGCTCGTGCGGGACGAGCTCGCGCGCCTGGCGCGAGAGGGTCAGCAGCCGTCCCAGCTCTTTCTCACCTGCGCCGACTCGCGACTGGTGACGTCCATGATCACCTCCAGTGGCCCGGGCGACCTCTTCGTCGTGCGGAACGTGGGCAACCTCGTGCCGCCGGCCGGCGAGGACGGCGACGACTCGGTGGCGGCGGCGATCGAGTACGCCGTGGACGTGCTCCAGGTCCGCTCCATCACGGTGTGCGGGCACTCCGGGTGCGGGGCCATGCAGGCCCTGCTCGGCTCGGCCCACGAGAAGCCCGGGACACCGCTCGGGCGCTGGCTGCGGCACGGGCGGCCCAGCCTGGAGCGGATGACCGACGACGGCCGCCCCGAGCCCCGGCTGTCGGGGCGCCCGCCGGCCGACGAGGCCGAGCGGCTGTGCCTGACCAACGTCGTCCAGCAGCTGGAGCACCTGCGCGCCCACGACTCGGTTGCCAGGGCCCTGCGGGCCGGGACGCTGGAGCTGCACGGGATGTACTTCCACGTGGGCGAGGCGCAGGCGTACCTGCTGGCGGGGGCGGAGGACGGCAACGAGGTGTTCACCGACGTGGAGGCGGCTCAGGACCTGCCCAGCCCGGCCTGAGGACGTCCGGTGCGGCACCGGTACCGGCGCGCTCGGCGCGGGCCGGAACCGGCGCCGGCCGGCTCCCCGCACGCGGGAACCGGCACCGGCGACTTCCGCACAGCCCGGAACCGTGAACGGCACCGGCACCGGCGACCCCCACGCGCCGCCCGCAAGACGCACCGCCCCCGCCGTCCGCCCGCCGCACGCGCCCGGCGACACACCCGCAACCGTGCGGCGGCTGCCGGGCCCGCCGGCGGGCATGCTGAACCGGGGCGGCCGGGCATCCGTGGGAACGGATGACGCCGACCGTCGAGGCCGACGCACGCGCCGTTCACAGGCATCGATATGTCCGTGAACGTCCTGTTCACGGCCCCACACAGGTCTAAACCAATTTCCCGTCGACCCTTGTCAGCGGGCCCCTGGGTCTGATGAGGTGTGGCACTGGGACACAACGGACACCCTGGGAAAGGGAGATGTCGTGAGCAACGAAAGCCTGGCCAACCTCTTGAAGGAGGAGCGACGCTTCGCGCCGCCCGCTGACCTGGCCGCGAACGCCAACGTCACGGCAGAGGCGTACGAACAGGCCAAGGCTGACAGGCTCGGCTTCTGGGCCGAGCAGGCCCGCCGCCTGACCTGGGCCCAGGAGCCCACCGAGACCCTCGACTGGTCGAACCCGCCGTTCGCCAAGTGGTTCAAGGACGGCACGCTGAACGTGGCGTACAACTGCGTCGACCGGCACGTGGAGGCCGGTCACGGCGACCGCGTCGCGATCCACTTCGAGGGCGAGCCCGGCGACAGCCGCGCCATCACCTACGCCGAGCTCAAGGACGAGGTGTCCAGGGCCGCGAACGCCCTGCTGGAACTCGGTGTGCGCAAGGGCGACCGGGTCGCGATCTACATGCCGATGATCGCGGAGACGGCGATCGCCATGCTGGCCTGCGCCCGGATCGGCGCCGCGCACTCCGTGGTCTTCGGCGGCTTCTCGGCCGACGCGCTCGCCACCCGCATCCAGGACGCCGACGCCCGGGTCGTCATCACCTCCGACGGCGGCTACCGCCGCGGCAAGCCGTCCGCGCTGAAGCCTGCCGTCGACGAGGCGGTCGAGCGCGTGGAGACCGTCGAGCACGTGCTCGTCGTCCGCCGCACCGGCCAGGAGGTCGCCTGGACCGAGGGCCGGGACGTCTGGTGGCACGAGCTCGTCGACCGGCAGTCCGCCGAGCACACGCCCGAGGCGTTCGACGCGGAGCACCCGCTGTTCATCCTGTACACCTCCGGCACGACGGGCAGGCCCAAGGGCATCCTGCACACCTCCGGCGGCTACCTCACACAGGTGGCCTACACCCACTGGGCCGTCTTCGACCTCAAGCCGGAGACCGACGTCTACTGGTGCACCGCCGACGTCGGCTGGGTCACCGGCCACTCGTACATCGTGTACGGCCCGCTCGCCAACGGCGCGACGCAGGTCATGTACGAGGGCACGCCCGACACCCCGCACCAGGGGCGGTTCTGGGAGATCGTGCAGAAGTACGGCGTGAGCATCCTCTACACCGCGCCGACCGCCATCCGGACGTTCATGAAGTGGGGCGACGACATCCCCGCGAAGTTCGACCTGTCCTCGCTGCGCGTGCTGGGCTCGGTCGGCGAGCCGATCAACCCCGAGGCGTGGATCTGGTACCGCAAGAACATCGGCGCCGACCGCACCCCCGTCGTCGATACCTGGTGGCAGACCGAGACCGGCGCGATGATGATCTCGCCGCTGCCGGGCGTCACCGAGGCCAAGCCCGGCTCGGCCCAGCGGCCGCTGCCCGGCATCGCGGCGACGGTCGTCGACGACGAGGCGAACGAGGTGCCCGACGGCGGTGGCGGCTACCTGGTGCTCACCGAGCCGTGGCCGTCGATGCTCCGCACCATCTGGGGCGACGACCAGCGCTTCATCGACACCTACTGGTCGCGTTTCGAGGGCAGGTACTTCGCCGGTGACGGCGCCAAGAAGGACGAGGACGGCGACATCTGGCTCCTCGGGCGCGTCGACGACGTGATGCTCGTGTCCGGCCACAACATCTCCACCACCGAGGTCGAGTCCGCGCTCGTGTCGCACCCGTCGGTGGCCGAGGCCGCCGTCGTCGGCGCCGTGGACGAGACGACCGGCCAGGCCATCGTCGCCTTCGTGATCCTGCGCGGCACGGCCACGGAGACCGAGGAACTGGTCGCCGAACTGCGCAACCACGTCGGCACCACGCTCGGCCCGATCACCAAGCCGAAGCGGATCCTGCCGGTGGCGGAGCTGCCGAAGACACGCTCCGGCAAGATCATGCGCCGTCTGCTGCGGGACGTGGCGGAGAACCGGCAGCTCGGTGACGTCACGACGCTGACCGACTCGACGGTCATGGACCTCATCCAGTCGAAGCTGCCGACGTCGTCCAGCGAGGACTGAGCACGGAGCAGAGGGGCACCCGGTGACCAGCACGCCGGGTGCCTCCTCGCGTGTTCGCCCCGAGGACCCGAGGATCGGGGCGGCCCCGGCAGATCCCCGGTGGACCGGGGACAATGTCATACGAGAAGATCGTCATAGGTGCGCCGGGAAGTCTGGTCGGCATGAGACGCGTGCTGCCCACCGACCGGAGGTCTCCGCCGTGACCATCCCCGCCACCAACGCCGCCCGCAAGGTACTGGGACGCCTGTCCCTGCCCGAGCGGACCTTCGTCGCGGACGCGCTGCGCACCGAGACCGTCGGCGGTGTGCTGCTGCTCGTCGCCGCGGTCGCCGCCCTGCTGTGGGCCAACGTCCCCGGGCTGCACGACAGCTACGAGACCGTCTCCCACTTCTCCTTCGGGCCCTCCGCCCTCGGGCTGCGGCTGTCCGTCGAGCACTGGGCGGCCGACGGCTTGCTCGCGATCTTCTTCTTCGTCGCCGGCATCGAGCTGAAACGCGAACTGGTCGCCGGTGACCTGCGCGATCCCAAGGCGGCCGTCCTGCCCGTGGTCGCCGCGCTCGCCGGTATGGCGGTCCCCGCCGCCGTCTACACGGTCACCACCGCCACCGCGGGCGGATCGCTCGCCGGCTGGGCGGTGCCCACGGCGACCGACATCGCGTTCGCGCTCGCCGTGCTCGCCGTCATCGGCACCTCGCTGCCGAACGCCCTGCGCGCCTTCCTGCTGACGCTCGCCGTCGTCGACGACCTGTGCGCCATCCTGATCATCGCCGTCTTCTTCACCGAGCGGCTGGACTTCGTCGCCCTCGGCGGGGCGGTGGCCGGCCTGATCGTCTTCTGGCTGCTGCTGCGGAAGGGCGTGCGCGGCTGGTACGTGTACGTCCCGCTCGCCGTGGTCGTCTGGGGACTGATGTACACCAGCGGCGTCCACGCCACCATCGCCGGTGTCGCCATGGGCCTGATGCTGCGCTGCACCCGGCGTGAGACCACCGGGCCGGACGGCCCGCGACAGGAGGACCACTCCCCCGGCGAGCGCGTCGAGCATCTCGTACGGCCGTTGTCGGCGGGCCTCGCCGTGCCGCTGTTCGCGCTGTTCAGCGCCGGTGTCTCCCTCTCCGGCGACGCGCTCTCGGACGTGTTCACCAAGCCGGAGACGCTCGGCGTGGTCCTCGGCCTCGTCGTCGGCAAGACGGTCGGCGTCTTCGGCGGCACCTGGCTCACCGCGCGCTTCACCCGGGCCTCGCTCAGCGAGGACCTGGCCTGGGCCGACCTGTTCGCGGTGGCCTCGCTCGCCGGGATCGGCTTCACCGTCTCCCTGCTCATCGGCGAGCTGGCGTTCGAGGGCGACGCGGTGATGACGGACGAGGTCAAGGCCGCCGTCCTCACCGGCTCCGTGATCGCCGCGACGCTGGCCACGGTGCTGCTGAAGATGCGCAACACCCGCTACCGCCGGCTCTGCGAGGCCGAGGACCGGGACGAGGACCTCGACGGCGTCCCCGACGTCTACGAGGAGGACGATCCCGCGTACCACCTACGGATGGCCGGGATCCACGAGCGGAAGGCCGCCGAGCACCGCCACCTCGCCGCGGTCAGGGCCGCCGAACGGGAGAGACGGCTTGCCGAAGTACCGGGCGGGGCAGGCGAGGAGAACGACAGTCCGGCATGATCTGACGGGACGGTACAAAAGCAGGACCGTGTCCAGCCGGACAGACGCAGACAGATGAGGGAGACCGCGATGAGCGCACCCGACGGCAGCCCGGTCGGTGCCGAACGCAGCATCGGCCAGCTGGTCGCTTCGGCGACGACCGAATTGTCGGCACTGGTGCATGACGAGATCGCCCTGGCCAAGGCCCAGCTCAAGCGTGACGTCAAGCGCGGCGCGACGAGCGGCGGCGCGTTCAGCGCGGCCGGGGTGCTCCTGCTGTTCTCCCTGCCCATGCTCAACTTCGCCCTGGCCTACGGCATCCGTACATGGAGCGGCTGGAACCTCGCGGTCTGCTTCCTGCTGTCCTTCGCCGCCAACGTCCTCGTCGCCGCCTTCCTCGCGCTGATCGGCGTCGTCTTCGCGAAGAAGGCCAAGAGGGGCAAGGGCCCGCAGAAGGTCGCCGCGTCCATGAAGGAGACGGCCGGCGTCCTGCAGAAGGCCAAGCCGCACCCGCGCCCCGAGACCCCGGCTCTGGAGGCGCGGGCCCCGGAGGCTGTCGAAGGTGTGGCACGCTCGTCGTCATGACGGACCCAGCCACCCCTTCGGCGCACCCCACGTCGGTCGTACGGATCGGCCTGCCCTGCGGGACCGAGGTGACCCACCGCGACGTCGCCGCCAACGGCGCGCGCTTCCACATCGCCGAGCTCGGCGACGGACCGCTGGTGCTGCTGCTGCACGGCTTCCCGCAGTTCTGGTGGACCTGGCGCCACCAGCTCGTCGCGCTCGCCGACGCGGGCTTCCGGGCCGTCGCCATGGACCTGCGGGGCGTGGGCGGCAGCGACCGCACACCCCGCGGCTACGACCCCGCCAACCTCGCCCTCGACATCACCGGCGTGATCCGCTCGCTCGGTGAGCCGGACGCCGCCCTGGTCGGCCACGACCTGGGCGGCTACCTGGCGTGGACGGCGGCCGCGATGCGCCCCAAGCTGGTCCGCCGCCTCGCGGTCGCGTCGATGCCGCACCCCCGGCGCTGGCGCTCGGCGATGCTGACCGACGTCCGGCAGACGGCCGCCGGCTCCTACATCTGGGGGTTCCAGCGGCCCTGGATCCCGGAGCGGCAGCTGACGGCCGACGACGGCGCGCTCGTGGCCCGCCTGGTGCGGGACTGGTCCGGACCGCGGCTGCCGGACGACGACGCCGTGGAGACGTACCGCCGCGCCATCTGCATCCCGTCGACGGCGCACTGCTCGATCGAGCCGTACCGGTGGATGGTGCGCTCCCTGGCCCGCCCCGACGGCATCCAGTTCTACCGGCGCATGAAGCGGCCCGTGCGCGTGCCCACCCTGCACCTGCACGGCTCGCTGGACCCGGTGCAGCGCACCCGCAGCGCGGCCGGTTCCGGGGAGTACGTCGAAGCGCCCTACCGCTGGCGGCTGTTCGACGGGCTGGGCCACTTCCCGCACGAGGAGGACCCGGTCGCGTTCTCCACCGAACTGGTCAACTGGCTGAAGGATCCCGAACCCGACCGCTGACGGATCGGACGGACACGGCCCCCGGACGCGAACACCTGTGCGCGCAGCGGTTATGTGCCCGGCGCATAGGCCAATTGGGGAGCCGCCGGGAGGTTATCGACCTTCGCGCAGGGGCAGAGGTCCGGGTATGGGCTGGACGCACGACTACAGTGACGCGGCACACGACCACCGCTCGACGGGTGGCCTCAGTTCCCACCGGCGGGGCGGACCGCAGATGCCGGGCACGGACCGGGTGGGGATCCCGCACATTCTGCGCCGCCGGGCACGCTGGGTCTCGGTACGGCTCCGTCACGCACGCGACTGACCTCCGACCGCCCCCCGCGGACAGGGGCCGGCGCCCCGCGCGCAGACTCCCGTTCCTCGCGGAAGCGGACCGTCCGGGCGCCGCGCGCTCGGGTGAGCGTCCCGGAGACGGGCCACCCGCGCCTCACAGCGCGCAGGCGTCGCTGCCCACCTGCTGGTTCGCGGTGCGCCCCTCGGTGATGTCCTGCCGGATCTCGTCGGCCGTGAGCGCGTAGCCGGTCTCCGCGTCGTCGAGGGACTTCGCGAACACCACGCCGTAGACCTTGCCGTCGGGCGTGAGCAGCGGGCCGCCCGAGTTGCCCTGGCGGACGACGGCGTACAGCGAGTACACGTCACGGCGGACGGTCCCGCGGTGATAGATGTCCGGGCCGTTGGCCGTGATGCGTCCCCGCAGGCGGGCCGCGCGGACGTCGTAGGCGCCGTTCTCCGGGAAGCCGGCGACGATCGCGCTGTCGCCGCCGCGCGCGTCGGTGGACGTGAACTTCAGCGCCGGCGCCTTCAGGTCCGGCACGTCGAGGACGGCGATGTCGCGCCGCCAGTCGTAGAGGACGACCTTCGCGTCGTACTTCTCACCCTCGCCGCCTATCTGGACGGTGGGCTCGTCGACGCCGCCGACGACGTGCGCGTTGGTCATGACCCGGCGGTCGTCGAAGACGAAGCCGCTGCCTTCGAGGACCTTGCCGCAGCTCTCGGCGGTGCCCATCACCTTGACCACGGACCGCTTGGCCCGGGCGGCGACAACACTGTTCGCGAGGGCCGCATCCGGCGGCCGCACCTCGTTGATCGGCTCGTTCGCGAACGGGCTGAAGACCTGCGGGAAGCCGTTCTGCGCGAGCACCGAGGAGAAGTCGGCGAACCAGGTGTCCGCCTGGGCGGGCAGCGCCCGCGAGACGCCGAGCAGCACCTTGGAGGTGCGGACCTCCTTGCCCAGCGTCGGCAGCGTCGTGCCGGCCAGGGCGGAGCCGATGAGCCAGGCGACCAGCAGCATGGCGACGACGTTGACCAGGGCACCGCCCGTGGCGTCCAGGGCGCGGGCCGGGGACCAGGTGATGTGCACGCGCAGCTTGTTGCCCAGGTGCGTGGTGAGCGCCTGTCCGACCGACGCGCACACGATGACGACGACGACGGCGACGACAGCGGCGGTCGTGCCGACCGCCGAGTCGTCCGTCAGGGCGTCCCAGATGGCCGGGAGGGCGTAGACGGCGACGAGGCCGCCGCCCAGGAAGCCGACCACCGACAGGATGCCGACCACGAAACCCTGGCGATAGCCGACGACCGCGAACCACACAGCGGCGACCAGCAGCAGGATGTCCAGCACGTTCACCGCTTCGAGCCTCGCCTCATCTTCTTCCGTCTCACCACGGGCCGGCCGGGGACCTGGGGTGCGTCCCTCCGGCGGGACGGCACGGACCCCCACCCTGTCATGACCGCCAGTCGAGTGGGACCTGCTTGCCGCGGTCCCAGGGCAGCTCCCAGCCCGCGAAGTGGAGCAGGCGGTCGATGATCCCGGCCGTGAACCCCCATACGAGGGCCGATTCGACCAGGAATGCCGGGCCCCGGTGGCCTCTGGGGTGGACGGCCGTGGCACGGTGCGCCGGGTTCGTGAGATCCGCCACGGGCACCGTGAACACCCGGGCCGTCTCGGCGGGATCGACGACGCCGACCGGGCTGGGCTCACGCCACCAGCCGAGCACGGGCGTGACGACGAAGCCGCTGACCGGGATGTAGAGCCTCGGCAGCACGCCGAACAGCTGGACCCCGTCCGGATCGAGTCCGGTCTCCTCCTCGGCCTCGCGCAGGGCGGCCCGCAGCGGTCCGTCGCCCTCCGGGTCGCCGTCCTCGGGGTCGAGGGCGCCACCGGGGAACGACGGCTGGCCGGCATGCGAGCGCAGCGAACTCGCCCGTTCCATCAGCAGCAGCTCCGGTCCCCGCTCCCCCTCGCCGAAGAGGATGAGGACGGCGGACTGGCGTCCCGCGCCGTCCTCCGGCGGCAGGAAGCGGCTGAGCTGGACCGGCTGGACCGTCTCCACCGCGCGCACGACCGGGTCCAGCCACCCGGGCAGGCCCTCCTTGCTGAGCGCCACCCGGCCGCCCTGGGTATCACTCGCGCGCGTCATCGCCACCCCCCTCGTCCTGCTGCCTCCAACGCCCGGTCGCCGGAGTTCGTTCCACCGGTCCGCGCACCCGCCGCCCGCCGGCCCGGACCGGGCTGCCGTGTTCCGTAGGGGCCGCGAGTCGGCGGCCCTCCGCTTCCCTCATCCGGCCCCCAGCGGCGGCGCCGGCCTGCCGCCCGCGTCCAGATACGCCTGCGGGGGCTTCAGGCGCTGGCCGGGGAAGCCGCCCTTCTCGTACTTCAGCAGCTTCCTCGCCTTCTCCGGGTCGGTCTCGCCCTCACCGTAGGCCGGGCAGAGCGGAGCGATCGGGCAGGCACCGCAGGCGGGCTTGCGGGCGTGGCAGATGCGGCGGCCGTGGAAGATCACATGGTGCGACAGCATGGTCCAGTCGCTTTTCGGGAACAGCGCGCCGACGGCCGCCTCGATCTTGTCGGGGTCGGTCTCGTCGGTCCACTGCCAGCGCCGCACCAGCCGCTGGAAGTGCGTGTCCACGGTGATGCCGGGGCGGCCGAAGGCGTTGCCGAGGACCACGAACGCGGTCTTGCGGCCCACCCCGGGCAGCTTGACCAGGTCCTCCAGCCGGCCCGGCACCTCGCCGCCGAACTCCTCCACCAGCGCCTTCGACAGGCCCATCACCGACTTGGTCTTGGCCCGGAAGAACCCGGTGGGCCGGAGGATCTCCTCGACCTCCTCCGGGTTGGCGGCGGCCAGGTCCTCGGGGGTGGGGTACGCGGCGAAGAGCGCGGGCGTGGTCTGGTTGACCCTCAGGTCTGTGGTCTGGGCCGACAGGACCGTGGCGACGAGCAGCTGGAAGGGGTTCTCGAAGTCCAGCTCGGGGTGGGCGTACGGATAGACCGCGGCCAGCTCGCGGTCGATCCGGCGGGCGCGTCGGACGAGGGCGGTGCGCGACTCGTCCTTCCGCGGCTTCGGGGCGACGGTCCTCTCCGCGGAGACCTGCTTCACCGGGACCGTGGCCACCTCGGGCGCGATGGCCACCTTCCGGGGCGGCCTGGCCTTCTTGACCAGGGCGGCGCCGCCGGCGGCGGACTTCTTCGCGGCGGAGGGCTTCGCGGTCTCCTTCGCGGCGGGCCTGGCGGTCGTCTGCTTCGTGGCGGTCTTCTTCGTGGCGGTCTTCTTCGCGGCGGTCTTCCGCGCGGTGGAAGGCTTCCCTGCGGCGGTCTTCCTCCCGGCGGTCTTCCTCCCGGAGGCCGTCCCTCCGGACGCGGAGGCGCCCGCGGCGGCCCCTGCCGCGGGCGCCGACCCCTTCGCGGGCACCTCTTTCGCCGCCTTCGCACCTTTCCCGCCGCCCTCGGGCTCTTGTTCGCCCACAGCGGAACGCTTCCGTACAACCACCCGCGCAGCCCCCTCGTTCTGTGCTCTCACCGGCGATTTGGACACTCGGCCAGCCTAAAGGGAGGCGCCGGGATCCGCTTCGGCCCTGGAAGATCGGCCCCCAATCGGCCCCCTGCCGCTTACCCCGGGACACCTGTGCGGCATCCTTGTGACAGATCACACTGTTCGGACCGTCCGGCAAAATGGGGAACACGGTCCCCTGACACACGGGGGAGCACCATCCCCTGAGCAGGTCGACAAGGAGAGAACTCGTGGACGACGTTCTGCGGCGCAATCCGCTCTTCGCGGCGCTCGACGACGAGCAGGCCGCGGAGCTCCGCGCCTCCATGACGGAGGTGACACTCGCACGCGGCGACTCGCTGTTCCACGAGGGCGACCCGGGCGACCGTCTCTACGTGGTCACCGAGGGCAAGGTCAAGCTGCACCGCACGTCCCCCGACGGCCGCGAGAACATGCTGGCCGTGGTCGGCCCCGGCGAGCTCATCGGCGAACTGTCGCTGTTCGACCCGGGCCCGCGCACCGCGACGGCGACCGCCCTGACCGAGGTCAAGCTGCTGGCTCTCGGCCACGGCGACCTCCAGCCCTGGCTGAACGCGCGGCCCGAGGTGGCCGGCGCCCTCCTGCGCGCCGTCGCGCGGCGCCTGCGCAAGACCAACGACCAGATGTCCGACCTGGTCTTCTCCGACGTGCCGGGCCGTGTGGCCCGCGCCCTGCTGGACCTCTCCCGTCGCTTCGGCGTGCAGTCCGAGGAGGGCATCCACGTCGTGCACGACCTGACGCAGGAGGAGCTGGCCCAGCTGGTCGGTGCCTCCCGCGAGACCGTGAACAAGGCGCTGGCCGACTTCGCCCAGCGCGGCTGGCTCCGGCTGGAGGCGCGCGCGGTCATCCTGCTGGACGTGGAGCGGCTCGCCAAGCGCTCCCGCTGACTCGGCACCCTGCCGTCGTACGCCGATGTGGTCCCGCCTCGTACGAGGCGGGACCACCGGCGACTGGCGCTATCTGCTCAATA